>NZ_JBOKRY010000009.1:0-104179 GCF_051972595.1 Simiaoa sp.
TGTGAGCAAGCTCCCAGATCGCTGTTTCTGTTTTGACTTTGCATGGCTCGTAACTTTCAAGTTAAAAAACCACCTTCACATACTGTCTGCAGTACATGAAGGTGGTTGTATTTATAGATCTTTTTAAGCATTTCGATTGATCATGGCACGTTTTCTCAGGGTCGGATCCAGGATCTTCTTACGGATACGAAGGTTCGTAGGAGTTACCTCCAACAGCTCGTCGGTATCGATGAAGTCCAGAGCCTGCTCCAGAGACAGGATTCTGGGAGGCGTCAGACGCAGGGCTTCGTCGGCACTGGAGGAACGGGTATTGGTCAGCTGCTTTTTCTTGCAGACATTGATCTCGATGTCCTCGTTGCGTCCGGTCTGACCGATGACCATACCGGAGTATACCTTTTCACCGGGCCCGATGAAGAGAGTACCACGCTCCTGGGCATTGTACAGACCGTAGGTGATAGCTTCGCCGGCCTCGAATGCGATCAGGGAACCCATCTTACGATACTGGATGTCTCCCTTGTAAGGACCGTAATCATCAAATACGGTGTTCAAGATACCGTTACCCTTGGTATCGGTCATGAACTCGCCACGGTAACCGATCAGTCCTCTTGCGGGGATGGAGAACTCCAGACGGGTGTAAGTGCCGCCGGAGATGGAACCCATGTTACGAAGCTCACCTTTTCTTTGACCCAGCTTCTCGATGACAGCACCGGCAAACTCGTTGGGAACATCGATATAAGCTAATTCCATAGGCTCTAATTTCTTGCCATTCTCATCGGTATGATACAGAACCTCAGCCTTACTTACAGCAAATTCAAAGCCTTCACGACGCATATTCTCGATCAGCACGGACAGATGCAGCTCGCCACGACCGGATACCTTGAAACGGTCAGGGGAATCTGTCTCTTCCACACGTAAGGATACATCGGTATTTAACTCACGGAACAGTCTGTCACGCAGGTGACGGCTGGTAACGAACTTACCTTCCTGACCTGCCAGAGGAGAATCATTTACCATAAACTGCATGGCGATGGTGGGCTCACTGATCTTCTGGAAAGGAATGGGTACTACATTTTCCGGAGAGCAGATGGTGTCGCCGATGTGAAGCTCGCTGATACCGGAGATGGCAACGATGGAACCGATGCCGGCTTCTTTTACCTCTACTTTATTCAGACCGTCGAACTCATACAGCTTGCTGACCTTGGTCTTGATGATCTTGTCAGGGTTGTGGTGGTTACAGATGACCACATCCTGATTTACACGGATGGTACCGTTGTCAACCTTACCGACACCGATACGGCCTACATATTCATTATAATCGATGGTACTGATCAGTACCTGGGTAGCTGCATCGGGATCACCTTCGGGAGCAGGAATGTAGTTGATAATGGTCTCGAACAGAGGCTCCATATCGGTACCCATCTCATCAGCATCCAGGGAAGCAATACCTGCCTTGGCGGAAGCGTACACGAAAGGACAGTCTAACTGGGAATCGTCCGCATCCAGCTCTAAGAACAGCTCCAGTACTTCGTCTACGACTTCATCGGGTCTTGCTTCGGGGCGGTCGATCTTGTTGATACATACGATAACGGGAAGCTTTAATTCCAGTGCCTTACGAAGTACGAATTTGGTCTGGGGCATAGCACCCTCGAAAGCATCCACTACCAGGATAACACCGTTTACCATCTTCAGGACACGTTCTACCTCGCCGCCGAAGTCTGCATGACCCGGGGTGTCGATGATGTTGATCTTGGTACCCTTATACATAACAGCAGTGTTCTTGGACAGAATGGTGATACCACGCTCGCGCTCGATATCGTTGGAGTCCATGACACGCTCAGCAACTTCCTGATTTTCACGGAATACACCGCTTTGTTTTAACAGCTCATCCACCAGAGTGGTTTTACCGTGGTCTACGTGAGCAATGATTGCAACGTTTCTGACATCTTCTCTTTTTTGTCTCATAAAAATCCTTGCCTTTCTAAAAATGCGTGCAACTGATTTAACCTTTTTTCAAACTGTTTCAGTATAGCACTTATCATTTCCGGACGCAAGAAAAAACCGTGTAAAATCAACGTTTTTGTTGGTTTTCCATATGAAAAAGTATGGAAAAGAAATCCCTTTTGTGCGGTATTTGCATTTTTATGCGATGGGTTTTAGTACTCAAACGATAAAAAATAGAGTATAAATAGTAGTGCAATACATAAGGATTGTTGTAGAAGAGTCAGAAGATGTAGAAGGGAGAACAAAAATGACAGATAAGGTTATTGAAAACAATCAGGTAACGGTGATGGGGGAAGTGGTAAGCGATTTTTCCTACAGCCATGAGATCTACGGGGAAGGATTCTACATGGTGGATTTAAGGTGTACGAGACTGAGCGACAGCTTCGACATCATACCGGTGATGGTCTCGGAGAGACTTTTAGATGTGACAGCAAGCTATATCGGAATGCTTTTGTGCGTTAACGGGCAGTTCCGGTCCTATAACCGTCATGAGGAGCGTAAGAACAGACTGGTGCTGTCTGTGTTTGCCAGAGAGGTGAAATTTATTGAGGAGATGGAAGAAAGTTCCAAGACGAACCAGATCTATCTCGATGGATATATATGTAAGGAGCCGGTATACCGCAAGACACCGTTAGGAAGGGAGATCGCAGACCTGCTGCTTGCCGTGAACCGCCCTTACGGCAAGTCTGATTACATTCCCTGCATCTGCTGGGGACGTAATGCGCGCTATGCAGAACATTTCAAAGTGGGAGAGCGCTGCGCTATCTGGGGACGGATCCAAAGCCGTGAATATATGAAGAAACTGGATGAAGAAAATGTGGAGAAACGTGTCGCATTCGAAGTGTCCGTCAGCAAACTGGAGCTGCTGGAGGAAGCCCGGGAATCCATAGTCTGACGACAAAAGATTGCAAAAATTTACAATATATGGTATAAAGGAATGCATAGGCAACTAGCAACTGCGGACAGCTACCTGCCGCAAGCGCAGATAGACCATGAGGTGTGTAATGGCAGAAGGATGCATCTATATTTATACCGGCGATGGCAGAGGCAAATCACCGGCAGCAATCGGAAGAGCAGTACAGGCAGCAGTAGAGGGGAAGAGAGTCGTTATTATTCAGTTCCTGAAGGGAAAGGGACTGGAAGATTCGGATTTCCTGCGCAGGATGGAACCGGAGATCAAATTGTTCCGCTTCGAAAAATCGGACAGCAATTTTGCGGAATTGTCTGAGGAGAAGAAGCAGGAGGAGATCCAGAACATCCGTAACGGAATCGGCTTCGCCAAAAAGGTTCTGACCACCGGAGAATGCGATCTGCTGATCTTAGATGAAGTGCTGGGACTGGTGGAAAAGGATATCATTACAGTGGATACACTGAAGGCACTGTTGGAATGCAGAGGAGATACGGATGTGATCCTGACAGGAATCACCCTGAACGATGAAATATGCGTTCTGGCAGATGAAGTCTCCAAGATCGAGACTGTAAAATTCAAGGTCTGGGATTGACAGTCACATGGGTTAATGCTATCATAAAATTATATTTAAGAAGATAGAGGTTGCGTTTTTCAAGAGTATTTTTTCGGAGGTAACAGGTACCGTTGAGGGAAGAAGAAAGGGGAACACGCCGAAAGATAAGGTATCCTGCATATGTTATCTTGGGCATACGTTTAAGAAGCGTATGACTGTCATCTCGTAAGCAGATGGGGCGCTATCAAATAAGCTTGGATAATCAGCGCCGGCGCCATTGTGCGCTGGCGTTTTGTAAATGGAGGAAACATATGGCTATTTTTAAAGGAGCAGGCGTGGCAATTGTCACACCCATGAACGAAGATGGATCTGTCAATTATGAGAAATTCGGTGAACTGATCGAATTCCAAATTGCAAACGGCACAGATGCCATTATTGTATGCGGTACCACGGGAGAGAGTTCTACTCTGACCCATGAGGAACATTTAGATACCATCAAATATTGTGTGGAAAAAGTAGCGAAGAGAATCCCCGTAGTGGCCGGTACCGGCTCTAATTGCACTGATACCGCAGTATATCTGTCCCAGGAAGCGGAAAAATACGGCGTGGACGGCATTCTGCTGGTAAGCCCCTATTACAATAAAGCAACCCAGAAGGGATTGTACCGTCACTTTAAGACCGTTGCGGATTCCGTGAAGGTTCCCGCCATCCTGTATAACGTGCCCAGCCGTACCGGCTGCAATATCCTGCCGGAGACTGTGGTGAAGCTGTGTAAGGATGTAGAGAACATCGTAGGTGTCAAGGAAGCCAGTGGCAACATCAGTCAGATCGCACATCTGGCAGCGATCGGTCAGGGCGTCGTGGATATCTATTCCGGTAATGATGACCAGATCGTACCTATCCTGTCTCTGGGTGGTATGGGAGTTATCTCCGTGCTTTCCAATGTAGCACCTACACAGACTCACGAGATCTGCCAGAAGTTCTTCGACGGAGATGTGGCAGGCAGCCGTCAGATGCAGTTAGATGCTATGGATCTGTGCAATGCGCTGTTCTGCGAAGTGAACCCGATCCCGGTGAAGACAGCACTGAATATGATGGGAATGGGAGCCGGAGCGTTTCGTATGCCTCTGTGCGAAATGGATGAGGCAAATGCCAAGAGGCTTGAAAAAGCCCTGAAGGATTATGGTGTCCTGTAGGCTGGAAATTAAAAAGCAAGAGTGGAAGAATCCCGCCTGTGAAATTTTTATCATAGGCGGGATGTTTTTAAGTATATAAGGATATTAAGATAGGAGAGAACAAAAATGGTAAAAGTAATCATGCATGGATGTAACGGTAAAATGGGACAGGTGATCAGCGGACTGATCGCGGCAGATCCCGATATGGAACTGGTGGCGGGAATCGATGCCAGAGATGACGGACACAATCCCTATCCTGTATTTACGGATATTGAAAAATGCGATGTGGCAGCGGATTGCATCATTGATTTCTCAGCAGCCGTGGCAGTAGACAGGCTACTGGATTACTGCGTGGAGAAAAAGATCCCCTGTGTACTGTGCACCACCGGTCTGTCCGAGGCACAGCTGTCGAAAGTGGACGAAGCGGCAAAACACGTGGCTATCTTAAAATCCGCCAACATGTCCTTAGGCATCAACCTGATGTTAAAGCTGTTAAAAGAGGCCGCCGGTGTACTGGCAAATGCGGGCTTCGACATGGAGATCGTAGAGAAACACCATAATCTCAAACTAGATGCTCCCAGCGGTACCGCACTGGCACTGGCAGATTCCATCAACGAAGAATTTAATGGCGAATATGAATACGTCTACGACCGCAGTACACGCAGAGAACCGAGACCTAAAAAAGAGATCGGTATCAGTGCCGTCAGAGGCGGCACCATCGTCGGCGACCACGATGTCATCTTCGCCGGAGCGGACGAAGTCGTAACCTTCTCCCATACCGCCTACTCCAAAGCCGTCTTCGGCAAGGGCGCCATCCAGGCCGCCAAGTTCCTGGCAGGCAAACCCGCCGGCATGTACAACATGTCCAACGTGATCGATGCAGCAATGTAATATATTTTTATGGAATTTTCAATAAACCAGCAGCTTGACTGAGTGTAAGAATAAGCAGGCCGTAAGCAGACGTCGGTACCATAGCGTCCCAAGGGACGCATTGCGAGGGTACTGTCCTCGCTTATGTACCGCTACGATCTGCGACATGAGCGCATCGTACTAAAGTACGAGCGTGCCGCGTTTCTTATACTCAGGCGAAGCTGCGTAGGGGATAGAGAAAGGTGAATTTCATGAACGAAATGGAACAGAAGGTCCTAAAGACCCTCTCACACCAGTATAAAACACAAGCAGCCGCCGCCACGGAGATCATCAACCTCCAGTCCATCCTGAACCTTCCCAAAGGAACTGAACACTTCCTCACTGACATTCACGGCGAATACGAGCAGTTCAATCACGTCTTAAAGAACGGCTCCGGTTCCGTACGCCGTAAGATCGACGAAGAATTTGGCAACACCATCAGCAACAAAGATAAAAAAAGCCTGGCGACCCTCATTTATTATCCCGAGAGCAAATTAGAGATTGTGGAGCGGGAAGAAGATAACCTCGAAGACTGGTATAAAATATCCCTCCACCGCCTGGTGCAGGTCATCAAACGTGTCTCTTCCAAATACACCCGTTCCAAGGTCAGAAAAGCCCTGCCCAAAGACTTTGCCTACGTCATCGAAGAACTGATCACCGAGAAGGAAGAGATCCAGGACAAAGAGGCATACTATAATGAGATTATCCATACCATCATCCGCATCGGCAGAGCACCGCAGTTTATCATTGCCTTAAGCCACCTGATCCAGCGGCTGGTCATTGATCACCTCCATATCGTCGGAGACATCTATGACAGAGGACCCGGTCCCCATATCATCATGGATACCTTGTGTGAGTACCATTCCGTGGATGTCCAGTGGGGCAATCATGACATGGTGTGGATGGGCGCTGCGGCGGGAAGCCTGGCATGCATCGCCAACGTGATCCGCATGTCTGCCAGATACGGCAATCTCGCCACCCTGGAGGACGGCTACGGCATCAACCTGCTGCCTCTTGCCACCTTCGCACTGGAGACTTACGAAAATACCAACTGCGATGCCTTTACCATCAAGTTCAACACCGATTACAATACCAAGGATCTCGGACTGGATACCAAGATGCATAAGGCAATTGCTATTTTGCAGTTCAAGCTGGAGGGGCAGCTTGTCATGCGGCACCCCGAGTTCCATATGGAAGACCGGATGCTGTTGCACCGGATCGATTTCGAGCGGAGGATCATTACGCTAGATGGCAAAGAATATCCCATGAAGGACGTGGATCTCCCTACCGTGGATCCGGAACACCCTTACGAACTCACCGAGGAAGAAAGCAAGGTCATGCTGCGCTTGCAGCAGGTATTTATGCGCTGTGAAAAACTGCAGCGCCATGTAAAATTCCTCTTTTCCAAGGGCGGCATGTATAAGATCTATAACGGTAACCTCCTGTATCACGGCTGCGTTCCTTTAAATCCGGACGGAAGCTTCATGCAGGTGGAGATCTGCGGAAAAGAATATTGCGGGAAAGCACTGTATGACATTTTGGAGTATTATGCCAGAAGAGGTTACTATGCCAAGGATACCAAGGAACGTGCCCTGGGACAGGATATGATCTGGTACATCTGGGCGGGCCCCGGATCCCCGGTGTTCGGTAAGGCAAAGATGGCGACATTTGAGCGGTATTTCCTGGAAGATAAGAATACTCATGCAGAAGAGAAGAACAGTTACTACAAGCTGTTGGAAAATGAGGAAGTCATCGGTAAGATTCTGGAGGAATTCGGACTGGATAAGATCGATGCCCATATTGTCAACGGGCATGTGCCTGTGGAACAGATTCACGGAGAATCCCCCATCAAATGCGGAGGGAAACTTTTGATCATCGACGGCGG
Organism: Simiaoa sp.; assembly: GCF_051972595.1. NCBI lineage: Bacteria > Bacillati > Bacillota > Clostridia > Lachnospirales > Lachnospiraceae > Simiaoa > Simiaoa sp. Next base: position 7,434 of record NZ_JBOKRY010000009.1, read on the forward strand.
CTTCTCCAAGGCATACCAGAAGAAGACAGGAATCGCAGGCTATACCCTGGTATGTAATTCCAGAGGAATGCGTCTGGTAGCCCACGAGCCCTTTGAATCCACGGAAGCTGCAATCATCAAGGAATCGGATATTTTCTCGGATTCTGTGGTAGTGGAGAATTTCCCCCGCAGAAAACTGGTGGCGGATACCGATACCGGCAAGGAGATCCAGGAGAATATCTTCTATCTGGAAGAACTCCTGGAGGCTTACCGGGAAGGTACCATCATGGAAGAGGTATAATTTATCTCTGACCGTTACCTACCAGATCATTGGTGATATCGGAGACTCCGTTCGCGGCATCATCCACGATATTGCCTACTGTATCGCCGGCTTCTCCTACGGCGTTGCCGGCATTGTCCAGCATGGAATCATTTTCGGATACGGTATTACCGTTGCCATTGGTATCCCCCATGTTGTCTGTGGCAGCAGTTCCGGTCTCTGGGGTCTGTGTCACAGTGCTCTCCTGAGTGGCAGGAGAGGTGGAAGGGGAAGGAGAGGCAGCCATGCTGCCGGAGTTATTATTGTTCTTGTTATTGCCGCAGGCAGTTGCCATGCACAGGTAGACCGTGAGAATACCCAGAACCAGTAACTTTTTCCCAATGTGGGAGCTTGTGTTATTTGTCTTATTTTTCATAATGTCCTCCATTTCAAGATGACCCATTACGGGATATTTATGTCCGAACCACAGCTGGTTGGCTTGAAAGTAGTATGTGCGTATGTCAGAAAAATATACAAAAATATTTTTTGGGGAAAGAGGAAGTAAATGGAATTTCGACCCTGTATTGATATTCATAACGGAAAAGTAAAACAGATCGTCGGTGGAAGTCTTAAGGATCTCGGCGATCAGGCACAGGAAAATTTTGTATCCGGGCAGGATGCTGCTTTTTATGCCAGACTGTATCAAAAAAACAATTTAAAAGGCGGACATATCATTTTGCTGAATGCTTCGGACAGTCCTTATTATGAGGCTACGAAGAGGCAGGCACTTTCTGCTTTAAGAGCATATCCAGGCGGTCTGCAGGTAGGCGGAGGGATTACCGCGGACAATGCATCTGAGTATCTGGAAGCAGGAGCTGCGGCAGTGATCGTAACCTCTTATGTGTTCAGGGAGGGACGGATTGACTACGACAGACTTAAGAAGCTGGTTCATACCGTCGGGAGAGAGCATCTGGTGCTGGATGTCAGCTGCAAGCGCGTGGAAGAGAAGTATTTCGTAGTGACGGACCGTTGGCAGAAACTTACAGAAGAGATCGTGAATGAGGCGTTGCTTGAAAAGCTGTCAGCATATTGCGGGGAATTCCTGATCCATGCGGTGGATGTGGAAGGCAAGGCGCAGGGAATCGAACAGGAACTGGTAAAATCCATTGGCTCCTATGCCGGAAATCCCATCACCTATGCCGGTGGTGTGCATTCTATGGAAGATCTGCTTTTATTAAAAAAACTTGGGCAGAACCGGATGAATGTGACTATCGGAAGTGCCCTGGATCTGTTTGGTGGCAATATGAAATGGGAAGATGTGTTGTCGGTGTGCAGCGCATCATAAATACATTAAAAGTAAATAAAATGCCGCAGGGTTTTAAATCCCTGCGGCATTTCGATTACACATTTGATTATACAATTTTATAATTAAAGCTTGGTTACATTCACAGCCTGAGGTCCCTTTTCACCGTCTACAACGTCGAAAGAAACGGCAGCGCCTTCTTCCAGAGTCTTGTAACCATCCATGTTCAATCCGCTGTAATGTACGAAAACATCCTTGCCGGATTCATCGGAAATGAAACCATAACCCTTCTGATTGTTGAACCACTTTACTGTACCTTTGTTCATAATAGATACCTCCAAAAAATTCTTTCCTGTCATTTGCTTTCAGGTAATGTATACAACATTACATCAGCAACTGCATCATAGCACAGAGAGTAGTAAAAGTAAATAGATGATTCGTAAAAATGCACAAAAATTTATGGACAAATCATTCATAAATGCGAAGAAATGAAGAAAATCTTGGGAAAATATTACAAAAATGTTAAGAAATGATTGCTGTAAGTGCTTTCCTGTGATAAAATGAAATGATGTTTAGCGGAGGTGACTCTATGAAAAGACATAAACATAAGCGAAAACTGAATCATGTGTTGATCCTTACGTCGGATGCAGCAGATGCCAATGTAAGACAGTTCCGTGTACGTGCATGGATTGTGGAAGTAGTAGTTTTGGTGTTATGCGTGCTTATCGGCGGTGTGATCGGCTACTTTATCTACGAAGGACAGCTGTGGGAGAATGCCGGCAGACGGAGCCGTGAACAGGTCGTGGCGTTAGAGGAAGAGAATAAGACGCTGGCAGAGCAGAACAGCAAGCTGGAAGCACAGGTGACGGAGCAGGCAGAAGAAATACAAATTTTAAGTGATACGGTAAGCCAGAAGGTACAGAGCGAAAGTGAACTGTCGGCAACGTTGGAGAAGCAGAGCCTTCCCACGGAATTCCCGCTGACGGGTTCCGCATCTATGGAAGAGGTAACGGAAGGTGATCCTATGTGCATTTTCCATGCATCGGTAGGCACTACGGTGGTTGCCGCAGCAAGCGGTACGGTAATGGCAGTGAATGATGATGAGACCTATGGACACAGTGTGTGGGTGGATCATGGCAATGGCTACATTACCATCTATCGGAACAAGGGGGACGCAACAGTGGCTACCGGAGACACGGTAGTGCAGGGTACCACGTTATTTGTTATCGGTGAGGATAATGCGGATCTGGGATACCAGATGCAGAAGGACGGAAGTTATATCAATCCTATGGATATGTTGGAAATCAATGGTTGATCGCGGAAAGGTTTGGAAAAACATGTTTGGTAAAAAAAGTACAGATACAAAAATGAATACACTGATCGGTGCCGGTGCGGAGTTAAGCGGAGATTTTACGCTGGATGGCTCTGCGAGAATCGATGGTAAGATCGGCGGAAATGTAACGGTGACGGGAAACCTGATCTTAGGAGCCGGAAGCGTGGTTATGGGAGATGTACAGGCCGCATCCGTATTGATCGGAGGAGAAGTGACCGGCAATATCAACGCGCCGGAGAAGGCGGAACTGGCCGCTTCTGCAAAAGTACTTGGAGATATCGTCACCAAGGTGATCGTCATTGATGAACATGCAGTATTTCAGGGTAAGATTGATATGAATCAGACCGTTCCTGATAAAAAGGGAAAGATAAAGGCTGCTAAGACAGTCAATGCCGGACGTAAGAGTGCGAAAGCAGCGATTGCGGAAGCACTGAAGGAAGTGGCAGAGGAAGAAAAGAGAGAAAATCAAGCAGAAGAATAATTATAAAAAGACATTGACGAAGTTACTACATACGCCAATGTCTTTTTATTGGTATTTATGCTTCTGACTTTTTCTCCATCCGGTCAAATACCAGTTCGTAACCGTCGTTACCGTAATTCAGAGAACGATTTACACGGCTGATGGTAGCGGTAGAGGCTCCTGTTTTCTCAGCAATCTCCAAATAAGTCTTACCGTCCTTCAGCATGGCAGCTACTTCAAAGCGCTGGGACAGAGACAATAATTCATTGACTGTACACAGATCCTCGAAGAAACTGTAGCATTCTTCACGGGACTGCAGACATAACACTGCATCAAACAGAGAATCCACAGCATCCGTTTTGATTTTTTTATTCATGCTCGACACACCTTTCCATAGTTGTAATCCATACAACGTAACTATCTGTATTTTAGCATACTAAAGTTTTAAAGTAAAGGCGTGAAACAAAATAGTTATAAAATCTTCATAAATTCAGAGAATGAAGGAAAGGCACAAGTGTTGACATGTAGTTTTTGATACTATATAATGATGCCAGGGTCAAAAGGTCTAAACCCACATGAGCTTGCTCATAGGTGGGTGAAAGACCTTAGGACCCGCCCCGATATGAGCATAAAAGTGGGATGATAATCCCACGATATGCGAATATTGGGTAGGATTGAGGGAGTGCGTAGCACGGAGCAATCCGCAGGCATCAACGAGAGAACCGTCTGCGAAGCAGACAGCAGAGTGCGAAGCACGTGTTCTCGAGTTAATGTAACCCGGAGAACGCACAGCGAAGCAGACAGCAGAGTGCGAAGCACGCGTTCTCGAGTTAATATTACCGGAAACCACCCACGGAAAGGACCGCAGGACATTATGGCAGCGACAACAGAAGAATTACTTCAGACGATCTTACAGAGTCTGGAAAAAGTGGAATATATCAAAGCAGAAGATATTCCGAATATTGATCTGTATATGGATCAGGTGCTGACTTTCATGGATAGGAAGCTGCGTTCGGCAGTACGCCCGCAGACCGAGGACCGTGTCCTGACCAAGACCATGATCAACAATTATGCAAAAAACGATCTGCTTCCTCCTCCGGTGAAGAAGAAATATTCTAAGGAACATGTTCTGATGCTCATTTTCATCTATTACTATAAGGGCGTGATTCCCATGAATGAGATTCAGACGCTGTTGCAGCCGATCACCGATCATTATTTTCAAAATGGACAGGCGTTTGACCTGGAAAGCGTATATAAAGAAGTCGTATCTTTGGAAAAGGAACAGCTGGAGGACTTAAAAAAAGACGTAGTGGACAAATTCCGCAGAGCAGAGAATTCCTTTGCGGAGACCTCCGGAAAAGAACGAGAATTCTTACAGAAATTTGCCCTGATCTGCCTCTTAAGTTTTGATGTGTATATGAAGAAGATGATCGTGGAACAGTTGGTAGCGGAACTGGCTAACGACGCGAAAACCGGGGAGCCCGAGAAGGAAGCCCACAAGAGAAATAAAGAGAAATAGAGAATATGAAAGCATTTATGGATCTTCATACGCATACTCTGGCAGCAGGGCATGCGTATAGTACATTATTGGAGAATATAGACGCTGCACTGGCAGTCGGGATCAGATACCTGGGAATGAGTGAACATGGTCCCACCACTCCCGGAGGACCGCATGAGTTTTTTTTCAGTAATTACAAAGTGATTCCCAGAGAGTATGACAGAGAAGAGGTTAGCGGCAGAGTGGTACCGGTGACAGGAGGAAGGCTTCATCTTTTGTGTGGAGTGGAAGCTAATATCTGTGATACGGACGGAACACTGGATCTGGAGGAACGTTATCTGCAGAAGATGGATTATGCGCTTGCCAGCATTCATCCCTTTGCTTTTACTGCGGGAAGTCGTAAGGAGAATACGTTAGCTTCCGTGAGAGCTTTTCAGAATCCTTATGTGAAAATACTGGGGCATCCCGATGACGGCAGATTCCCCTTAGATTACGAGGAACTGGTGCGGGAAGCCAAGCAGGCACACGTTGCATTGGAAGTGAACAATTCTTCTCTAAATCCACGGTCGACAAGACAAGGCGGCAGGGAAAATATCATGGAACTGTTAAAGACTTGCATGAAATACGAACAGCCTGTTATAATGGGAACGGACAGCCATATGTGTTTTGCCATAGGAAAGTTTGCCGAGACCGAACAGCTGATGCGGGAACTGGATTTCCCTGCTAAGCTGGTATTGAATTACGACCCGGAGAATATTCATAAGCTGATCAACATCACAGTGTAGCTGATACCACCCGGTGTTACCGGGATAAGAATACAGCCTAAGACGGCACGCCCCGCAAGTGGGCAGATAGGAGAACAAATGAAAGACGCAAATTGTGGATATTGTATGAGAGGGGAACTGTTAGATAAGTTCGGTATTTTTATCTGTGACCTGAAGGTGAGCAGCCTGATCCTGTTCAAGGAGCAGAGCCATCCCGGCAGATGCATCGTAGCATATAAGGACCATGTCAGTGAGATCGTGGACATCAGCGAGGAAGAGCGAAGATTATTCTTCGAGGATGTGGCACATGCAGCGAAAGCCATCCATGCAGCATTCCACCCCGATAAGTTAAATTACGGAGCATACGGCGACACCGGCTGCCATCTGCATATGCATCTGTGCCCGAAGTACAAGGACGGTTTTGAGTGGGGCGGCACATTCGAGATGAACCCCGGCAAGACCTTTTTGACGGATGCAGAATATCAGGAGATGATCGACAAGATCAAGGCGAATCTGTAAATACCCGGAACATTTTCCCCAGGATTACATAGAATAGATATGTAATGATGCCAGGGTCAAAAGGTCTAAACCCACATGAGCTTGCTCATAGGTGGGTGAAAGACCTTAGGACCCGCCCCGATATGAGCATAAAAGTGGGATGATAATCCCACGATATGCGAATAGAGGGTAGGATTGTGGGAGTGCGTAGCACGGAGCAATCCGTAGGCATCAAAGTCAGGGGCTTTTGACCTTGACATCATATATAATCTCAGGGAGGATGAACAATTATGAAAACAAAGAAAGTAATGGCAACGGTATTGGCTGTTCTGCTTGCGGCAGGTGCACTTACGGGCTGCGGCAGCGCAGAACAGACGAACGGACCAAAGAAGACAAGAGTGGTGCTCAATGAAGTAGCCCACTCTATTTTTTATGCACCGATGTATGTGGCTATCGAGGAAGGATACTTTGCCGATGCCGGGATCGATCTGGAACTGGTAACGGGATTCGGCGCGGATAAGACTATGACGGCGGTGCTGACCGGTGAGGCGGACATCGGTTTCATGGGCAGTGAGAGTACGATTTATACCTATGCCGGAGGAACGAAAGACTATGTGGTGAACTTTGCCCAGCTGACCCAACGGGCAGGGAATTTCCTGGTGGCGAGAGAGCCTATCGATGACTTTTCGTGGGATATGTTAAAAGGTGCTGCAGTCTTAGGCGGTAGAGCGGGCGGTATGCCGGAGATGGTATTTGAATATATTCTGGAGAAAAATAATATGGATCCGACAACGGATCTGTCCATCGACCAGAGCATTGACTTCGGTTCCACGGCAGCAGCTTTTTCCGGCGGACAGGGAGACTTTACCATTGAGTTCGAGCCACATGCCACGTTGTTAGAGCAGAAAGGTGACGGCTATGTGGTGGCATCTTTAGGCGAGGAATCCGGTTATGTACCGTATACTTCTTTTTCTGCCAGAAAGAGCTATATAGAGAAAAATGCGGAGACAATTCAGGCATTTACCGATGCCCTGCAAAAAGGTATGGATTACGTGCAGGAGCACAGTGCGGAAGAAATCGCCAAATGTATTGCACCACAGTTTGCAGAGACCGGAAGTGATACGCTGACAGCCATCGTTGCCAGATATCAGGAGCAGGATACCTGGAAAAAAGATCTGATCTTCCACGAAGATGCCTTTGACCTGTTACAGAACATTTTAGAGGACTCTGATGTACTGAAAGAGAGAGTGCCCTATGAAAAACTGGTAACTACGGAATTTGCCGAGAAAGCGGCGGCAAAATAAGGAAAACGAAAAGAGAGTTATAAAAATAGTATAAAAAAGGAGGAGGATCAGGCATCCTCCTCCTGAATGTGTATATTTTTAATGGCCCAGAGCTTTAATGCCTTGGCATTGGTACTGATCTTCTCCAGGGAATCCAGAATATCCTGAAATGCCGGACGCTCATCTTCAGAGATCACGCCGTCTTCGGAGATAGCGATCAGGGAAGCACGAAGTGTATCGATATCTTTCAAGGATCCCAGTACTTTCAGCGCCAGCCGGTCAAAGTCTACAATGTCAACCTCTGATACACTGTTGCGTCCTAAGGGGCATTCTCTGGCACAGTAGGAGTTGCACAGCTCCGGTGTATTATATGCCTCTGCCATAGCCTTGACTTCCTCCGGATATGGGGCGATGGTATCCAGTTCGATCCTTGCCAGTCTGGTGCGGTCGATGCCTACCAGTTCAGCGGCCTTTTCCCGGCTGCTGAAGTCCGGATTTGTCTTGGCAGCTTCGCATCGTGCGAGATAGTACATATTATCAGCGGCTTTTGTAGCTTTTTTACCCATATTTCTTTTGATCCTTTTATAGTATAGTGTATTCAAACATCTCTAATATCACAGTTTAGTAGAAAAAAGACACATTGTAAAGGAAAAATGACGATATTTTACGAAAAGCAGTTGAGGGAATGTGTAAAATTTGCTAAAATATAAGAGATGTGAAAAAGAACATTTTTTCATATATAAAACGGAGGTGCGGTAATGGGTTTAATCAGAGCAGCAAAAGATGCGGTCAGCAGCATGATGGCTGACCAGTGGAGAGAGTATTTCTACTGTGATTCTCTTTCTAACGATGTATTGGTAGTAAAAGGACAGCAGCGAGTAACCAATGGACGTAACAGCAACACCAAGGGTGTGGAGAACATTATCTCTAACGGCTCCATCGTAGCAGTTAACGAAGGACAGTGTATGATCATCGTGGATCAGGGCGGAATCGTAGAGTTCTGTGCGGATGCCGGTGAGTTCGTATATGATTCTTCCACAGAACCCAGTTTGTTCTACGGCAATCTTGGCGAGAGCGTTAAGAATACTTTTTCCAATATCGGAAAACGTTTTACCTTTGGCGGTAATGCGGCGAAGGACCAGAGAATCTACTTCTTCAATATTAAGGAGATCATGAACAACCTTTTTGGTACGGCAAGCCCTATTCCGTTCCGTGTAATTGACCAGAATATCGGACTGGATCTGGATACCTCCTTACGTTGTAACGGTGAGTATTCCTTCCACCTGGTAGATCCTTTGTTATTCTATAAAAATGTATGCGGTAACGTAACAGAGTCTTATACCAGAAGCGAACTGGTAGCGAAGATGAAGGCAGAATTGTTGACCGCTCTGCAGCCTGCACTGGCTAAGATCTCCGCCCTGGGTGTTCGTCCCAGCGAAGTCCCAGCACATACCGCGGAACTGACAGAAGCTTTGAAGGAAGAACTTTCCGATCTGTGGACCAAGCTTCGTGGTATCGAGATCGTTACTATTAATATCAATTCTGCGAAGATCCCCGATGAGGATGCGAAGACAATCGCAGATCTGCAGAGAACCGCAGTACTGCGTAATACCGGAATGGCAGCAGCTACCATGACCGCTGCACAGGCAGAGGCTATGAAGATGGCAGCATCCAACACCTCTACCGGCCCCATGATGGCATTTGCCGGAATGAATATGGCAAATATGGTAGGCGGTATCAATGCCGGACAGCTGTATCAGATGGATGCACAGCAGAACAGTGGTATGCAGCAGGCACAGGCAGCACCCGCGCAGGGGCAGGCTCCTAGAATGCAGGCACCGGTACTTGGCTGGACATGTAGCTGTGGCGCTACGGATAACCGTGGTAAGTTCTGCTCTGAGTGTGGAGCACCGAAGCCTTCGGATGCAGGCTGGACCTGCAGCTGTGGTGCAGTAAATCAGGGCAAGTTCTGCTCTGAATGCGGAGCAAAGAAGCCGGAAGGAGCACCAATCTATAAATGTGATAAATGCGGCTGGGAGCCGGAAGATCCTGCACATCCTCCTAAGTTCTGTCCGGAGTGCGGCGATCCCTTTGATGACAACGACAGAGTATAATACATACTCGGCGGAATATATTTACCGGATACAGTACAGCAGATACCTTTATGATATCTGCTGTACTGAACTGTTATGAATGAAAAATGAAAGAGAAATATAAATGAACGGAAGTCTGATTGCTATTATTGTTATATTGGTATTGTGCCTGGTACTGGCAGGGATCATTTATTATGCTTATTGCAGGATCCGGGAAAAATTACGGGATACCTCCAGAATGTTATTCGGCACAGATTCCATGATCGAGGGAATGAAGCAGAGAGAAGCGGAAGTGGAGATGACCCCGAAGTCCGTATCCTCCGCGACAAATCTATATATGCCTTCTATTATGAGAGACTTTCCCGAGTTCCATTATGATGAGATGAAGAGCAGGGCGGAGAACGTGCTGACCTCTTATTTACAAAGTATTACCAGACAGAATCCGGCACTTTTGTCGGAGGGAACCAGAGAATTGAAAGAACAGCTCAGACTGCGGCTGGAGATGTTGCAGAACCAGTCACAGAGGGAGAGCTTTGAGAATATACATATTCACAGAACAGAGATACATCAGTACCGGAAGCAGAAGGGAAGACAGAGTATTGTCCTGCAGTCAGCGGTAGAATATATCCATGCGTTGAAAGAAAACGGTAAGCTTATCGGGGGCAGTGAAGAACGGAAAGAACAGGCAAAATACAATGTGGAACTGGTCTATATCCAGGATCAGGATATGGTCGAGAACCAGGAGGATGCAGGTCTGGCCCTGAATTGTCCCAATTGTGGTGCACCGCTTCCCGGATTTGGAGCAAAAAAGTGTATTTATTGTGATACACCTATTGTGGAATATAATCTGCGGATCTGGAATTTCAGCAGAGTGGAAGAAGCATAGAGAAGGCTGAGAGGGCTGTATGGACGAAAAAATAATAGGGTTAGATAAAAACAAAGATATAGACAGACGACTGGAGGAAACAACGAAGCAACTGCAGCGGGAACGGGAAAAACTGATGGCTGTGATCCGGATGTCTGGAGATCTGATCTTTGAATATGATATTGCAAAGGATCAAATGCATTATGCCGGTCCGGAAGAAGGCAGTCTGTATTGCGAAAAGATCACGGAAGGGTACACAGAGCAGCTTCTTAGGGAAGTGGACAACCGCACGGATGTAGTGGAACAGCAGCTTGCAGAAGCATTGCATAGCGGCAGCCCGGATATTTGTATTGAACTCTGCAAGACGGATGAGGAAGGCAATCCTCACTGGATGAAGGTCATCGGGCAGACTTTTTACAATGAGAAAAAAGAACCGGAACGTGTCTTGGGCAAGGTCTGTGATATTGATGCGCAGAAGAAAAAGGAAAAGGAATTACAGGAAAAATCACAAAAGGATTCACTGACCGGACTTTTGAATCATTCCACCATCAAGCAGCAGATCACACACAGACTGCAGAAAATGGAACGGGGACAGGTAGGATACCTTATTGTCCTGGATGTGGATAGCTTTAAAAAGATCAACGATACAAACGGACATCTGTTTGGTGATGCGGTATTGTGCTCTTTTGCGGATGAAATGAATAAATTGTTTCCTAAGGCGCTGAAAGGCAGGATCGGTGGAGACGAGTTCGTGTGCTATGTAGAGGATATGCCAAGAGAGGAACTGGAAGAGAAGCTTGGACAGTTGAATCACTGTATGTCTGACCGCTATGATGATGATAAAACGGGACTGCATATCTCCTGCAGCCTGGGAGCTGCGGTTACGGATGGAACAGTGACAGACTATAATCTGCTGTTCCACTGGGCAGACGCAGCCTTGTATCAGGTGAAGAGCCGGGAAAAGGGCGCTTATGATCTTCTGGAGGTCAAGGAGGGTGTGGCACTGCCCGGCCAAAGCTACCTGGACAGTGAGGAGAACAAAGAGGACGAGATCGCTCACAAGGAGGCGCAGTTCGAGAGTGCGGAAGATCTGGTGCTGTTCTGCGTGGATCTGTTGGAAAATGTTCCGAATCTGACCAGTGCCCTGAAGGTGATCAGTGAACGTACCTGCAGTTTTTTCAATATTGATGATATGATATGTGTGGAAGTAAATGAGGCAGGTCCGTCGATCCGTTATCAATGGAATCGTGAGGAAAAGAAAAATTTTGTCAAAAGATTACTGCACCCGGGAGTATTTGAATGGGACCGGATCCGGAAACGTGCAGACGAATCCGGCGCCGCAATTTACAGACAGTCTGAGACTCCGGATATCTACAAAGAAGAAGCGGAGTCTGTGATGATCGTAATGTCTACCGCTGCGAAGGGGTTAAAGGCCAGTGTTATCTTCTCGGACCGCCATACAGACAGAACCTGGGAAGAGGAGAAAAATGCCCTGTGCAAAATATCCCATCAGATATTCAACAGACTTCGTAAGCTGAAAAATGCAGAAAAAGATCAAAGGGAACTGAACCGTAAGCTGAATTATGATGCTCTGACCGGACTGCCGGTGTACAATAAGTTCGTAGACAAATTAGAAGCCTATATGGCAGCGAATGGTAAGACCGGATTATTTTTTGTGTCTTCTGATTTTTCTAATTTCCAGTATGTGAATGAGATGTATGGCTACGAGGTAGGCGACCGCATCCTGCATGATTTTGCCGTGGCATTACAGGAAAAATGTCAGGAAGGAATATTGTTCTGTCGTGTAACCTCCGATCACTTTGTTGGCGTGTTGAAGGAAGACTGCGTGGAGGATGCCAGAGAGGCGTACCTGGCGTTTACAAATTCTTTTGTGAAGAGGATCAACAGCCGGTATGATCAGTGTAATCTGGTCATTGCCACCGGTTTGTATGAGATCACGGAGAACGACTGGGCGGTATCTTCCATGATGGATAATGCCAATGAGGCCAGAAAACAATGCAAGACACAGAAGGTAGACAGTGCCGTAGAAATTTACACGGACAAGATCCGCAGAGATCTGGAGAATACCAGAGCAATCGTATCCGGAATGGTCAGTGCCTATAATAATAAAGAATTCCATGCATATCTCCAGCCCAAGGTGTCTCTTCATACCGGGAAAGTAGTGGGAGCGGAAGCACTGGTTCGCTGGATAAAAGCGGATGGAACTATGGTAATGCCCGGAAAGTTTATAGATATTTTTGAGAGAAATGGGTTTATTACCAAGGTTGATTTCGCCATTCTGGATCAGGTCATGGAATATTTGCATGATGCCCTGGCCCAGGGAGAAGAAGTGGTGCCGATCTCTGTTAACTTTTCCAGACGTCACAATGAATATGCGGATTTTGTGCCGAATATCTTAAAGCGCCTGAAAGACTATAAGGTACCCAGCGACCTGCTGGAGGTGGAAGTGACGGAGTCGGTATTTATGTCAGATCTGAATAAGCTGACCAATAATCTGGAAAACCTCAGGGACAGAGGCGTGGAGATCTCGGTTGATGATTTCGGAAGCGGATATTCTTCGCTGAATCTGTTATCCAAGGTGGCTGTGGATACGGTCAAACTGGACAAGCAGTTCCTGGATGATACCATGAACAGCGAACGGGAAGAAACCGCATTGACAATTATAAAATATCTGACTAAAATGTTAAGACATCTCGGCTTCAAAGTACTGGCAGAGGGCGTGGAGACCAGTGAACAGCTGGAGATGCTCCGGCTGGCGGATTGCGATATCGTTCAGGGATATTTTTATGCAAAACCAATGCCGATCGGGGAATTCAGAACTTTTTTACAGGAATTCAATGAAAGGGATAATTAGTAATACATGAGCATTTATGATACTTTGAATAAAGAACAAAAAGAAGCGGTGCTTCATACGGAAGGACCGCTCCTTCTGTTGGCGGGCGCCGGAAGCGGCAAGACCCGTGTCCTGACCCACAGAGTGGCATATCTGATCGATGAGCTGGGAGTGAATCCATGGAACATTCTTGCCATTACCTTTACCAATAAGGCGGCACAGGAGATGCGGGAACGTGTGGACCAGATCGCCGGTTTCGGTGCGGATCAGGTATGGGTAGCTACTTTCCATGCCACCTGTATGCGGATACTCAGAAGACATATTGACAGACTGGGATATGATACGAATTTTACGATTTATGATACAGACGATCAGAAGACCGTGATCAAGCAGGTCTGCAAACGTCTGAACATCGACACGAAGATGTATAAGGAACGGACACTGCTGTCTGAAATATCTTCTGCCAAGGACGAACTGGTGGATGTGCGGGAATTCGAGGTCAAGTCCGTAGGCGATTATCGCAAAAGTGTGACGGCAAAGGTATACAGAGAATATCAGGACACCCTCAAGAAGAGTAATGCACTGGATTTTGATGATATCATTGTGAAAACGGTGGAACTGTTCAAAAGCTGCCCAGAGGTACTCTATAACTATCAGGAGCGTTTCCGATACATTATGGTGGATGAGTACCAGGATACGAATACAGCGCAGTTTGAACTGATCCGGCTGTTGGCGGACGGCTACCGCAATCTGTGTGTCGTGGGTGATGATGACCAGTCCATTTACAAGTTCCGTGGTGCCAATATCCGCAATATTTTAGATTACGAGAAGGTATATCCGGATGCTAAAGTGATCAAGCTGGAGCAGAATTACCGTTCCACACAGAATATTCTGGATGCGGCAAACGCGGTGATCCGCAACAACAGAGGCCGTAAAGAGAAGGCACTGTGGACGGAAAAAGGAGCAGGCAGCCGAATACATTTCAGACAATTTGACAATGCTTATGAAGAGGCGGAATATATCGCAGATGATATTTCTGATAAAGTGAACAAGAATGGCGTTGCCTATGCGGATTGTGCAGTACTGTACCGTACCAATGCCCAGTCCAGACTTTTAGAAGAACGTATGGTGGTGGAAGGAATTCCCTATCATGTGGTAGGCGGTGTGAACTTCTATGCCAGACAGGAGATCCGGGACATCCTGGCGTATTTAAAGACCATTGATAACGGCAGGGATGAAGTGGCTCTGCGCAGAATCATCAATGTGCCGAAACGAAGCATCGGTGCAGCATCACTGGAAAAAGTGGCGGATTATGCACAGATGAAGGATATCACATTATTTGATGCATTGTGCGAGGCAGACCAGATCCGGGGACTGGGAAGAGCGGAAGCAAAGATCCGTGGATTCGTCAATCTGATCGAAGTGCTGCGTAGCGGATTGTCCTCCTATACACTGCCGGATCTGATCAAGTCTTTATTAGAACGGATCGATTATGCGGAATATCTGCGGGATCAGGATGAGGAATCCGCCGAGGACCGTCTCGGGAACGTGGATGAATTGATAACCAAGGCAGCGGTCTACGAGGAGACCCACGATGAGCCTTCTCTGTCGGAGTTTTTGGAAGAGATCATGCTGGTAGCGGATATTGATAATGTGGAGGACGGTGATAACAGAGTGCTTTTGATGACTCTGCACAGTGCCAAAGGTCTGGAATTCCCGGTGGTCTATCTTGCCGGCATGGAGGATGGACTATTCCCCAGCTTTATGACGATCGCGTCCGATGACCCGTTGGAGATCGAGGAAGAGAGACGACTGGCTTATGTGGGAATCACCAGAGCCAAGGAGGATCTGACACTGACCTGTGCCAGAAGCAGGATGCTTCGCGGTGAGACCCAGTACAATCCCGTGAGCCGTTTTGTGCGGGAGATCCCGAAGGAACTTATGGATAATACCCTGCCGCCCAGTAGAAGATACCGGGACGATGACCTGGAGGATTTTCAGGCGAGAAGAGCCAATGAGGCAGCCCTTCGTGCCATGGGACTGGAAGCGATTGCAGCTCCCCGGTCCGGAAATGGTTCGGGCAGCGGCTTCGGAGGCTTTGGCAATACCGGATTTGATCCAAGACCCAAGGCAACCTTGAAGCCCCGTGTTACTGCAAAAGCAGACAAACCTTATATTTCCAAGGGGATCAATGGACTCAACCAGCTGGCGGGACTGCAGAAGGGAACGGAATTCAAGGCACCGGATGCACTGGATTATACGGTAGGCGACAGAGTACGTCATATCAAATACGGTGAGGGCACGGTATTAAATATCGCAAGAGAACCCAGGGACTATAAAGTCACGGTGGAATTTGACCAGGCGGGGCAGAAGATCATGTATGCATCTTTTGCCAAGTTAAAACAGGTATAGTATTTTTCATGAAAATATGGTATCATATAAATGAATGAAAACAATTGCTTTGCATCCGAAGAAAAGCCCGGATGCCGGAAAGGCAGGTAAATAATATGAACAGAATCGAGAATCTGGTAGATCTTGACAAATTAAACGAACTGAAAGTCAGCGAACTGAAGAAGCTTAATAAGCTCCTGGGTAAAGAAGTGGAAGAGAAGAAGGAGCGCAATGTCCTGTTATGGGTACTGGCGATCATCGGTGCCGTAGCAGCTGTTGCAGCCGTAGCTTATGCCGTATATCGTTTCTTCTTTGCACAGGATTATCTGGAAGACTTCGAGGATGATTTCGAAGACGAAGCAGATGACGTGGAAGAGGATGACGACGACTTCTTCGAGGATGAAGGAGAGAACTAACCCATGAAAAAAGGACAGGTATATGAAGGAACTGTTGTAAGGGTCGATTTTCCCAACAAAGGGATCGTCTGTGTGGGAGAAGAGACTGCAGTAGTCAAGAACAGCCTGCCCGGACAGAAAGTCAAGTTCTCAGTGAATAAAGTACGCAAAGGGAAGGCGGAAGGAAGGCTTTTAGAGGTGACGGAGAAGTCACCTTTAGAAACCGGTCGGACGTGTTCCCTTTTTGGGTTGTGCGGTGGATGCACCTATCTGTCGCTTCCCTATGAGGAACAGCTGAAGGTCAAAGAAGAACAGGTAAAACGCCTGCTGGACAGCGTGTTAAACAAACAGGAAGAACCCTGGACATTTGAAGGCATCAAGGGCAGCCCGAAGGCTTATGAATACCGCAATAAGATGGAATTTTCCTTCGGAGACGAGTACAAGGACGGACCGCTGGCACTGGGCATGCATAAGAGAGGCAGCTTCTATGACATTGTGACCGTAGCGGATTGTGAGATCGTGGATGCGGATTACCGCCTGATCTTACAGACAGTGAGAGATTATTTTGCCCGGGCGAAGGTAAGCTTTTTCCACAGAATGAGCCATGAGGGTTACTTACGCCACCTGCTGGTACGTAAGGCGTCCCGCACCGGAGAGATTCTGGTGGCGCTGGTGACGACATCCCAGGATCCCTGGCGGGGAGAGACGACGGTGGAAGGCAACTTGAATGCTTTGGATGTGGATGGACTGATCGCTGGATTTAAGGATCTGTTGCTTTCTCTGGAACAGGATGGGAAGCTTTCCGGCAAATTTGCCGGAATCCTACATATCACCAATGATTCCATCGCAGATGTAGTGCAGAGTGACCACACGGAGCTGTTATACGGTCAGGAGTATTTTTATGAGGAATTGCTGGGTTTGAAATTCAAGATCTCCACATTCTCCTTTTTCCAGACCAACTCTTACAGTGCGGAGGTACTGTACCAGACGGCGAGAGATTATGTGGGCGACCTGGGCGGCAGCGACAAGACCGTGTTCGACCTATACAGCGGCACCGGCACCATCGCACAGCTCATGGCACCGGCCGCCGGGAAAGTCATCGGTGTGGAGATCGTGGAGGAAGCCGTGGAGGCAGCAAAGAAAAACGCCGCAGCCAATGGCTTGGATAACTGCGAATTCATCGCCGGAGATGTGCTAAAGGTACTGGATGAAGTGGAAGAGAAGCCGGACATGATCATTTTAGATCCCCCCAGAGATGGCATTCACCCCAAAGCACTGCCGAAGATCATTGCCTATGGTGTGGAGCATATTGTTTATATCTCCTGCAAGCCCACCAGCCTCGTGAGAGATCTGGAAGTATTCTTAGAGAATGGCTACCGCGTGGACAAAGCTGTTGCCGTGGACCAGTTCCCATGGACCGCGAATGTGGAGACGGTTGTCTTGCTTTCCAAGGGCGAGGTCGACTCGAAAAAGATTCGGGTTGAGTTCTCTTTGGAAGATATGGATATGTCCGAATTTCAGGATGGGGCAACCTATCCGCAGATCAAGGAGTATGTGTTGGAGCATACCGGGTTAAAGGTGTCCAACCTCTATATCTCACAGATTAAACGAAAATGTGGGATTGGGGTTGGTAAGAACTATAATCTGCCGAAGTCCGAGGATTCCAGACAGCCCCAGTGTCCACCGGAAAAAGAGAAAGCAATCCGAGAAGCATTCAAATATTTTGGGATGATCTAACATCCCATAGAATGGAGGTTTCTAATGGATAGATTGATTTCTTGTGAGTTCAACATGGATAATGCCTGTGTGGAACTGAAATTCTTAGATGGCAGCATGATTGTCATTGATACCATCGCCGTGGAGAATGGGGTCGCCGACAATATGTATCAGCGGTCAGAATTGGACTATCTGATCTACAATGATCCGATTGGATATGCAGACTTGATATTGAACGGTGATCCCGAAATTATCTAAAAACTGTAACTGAATGTAAACCCTTAGATTAAAACTCAGCCCTCTGCCTTTTCATTGGCAGAGGGCCGTTTTTTGCTTAACAGTTATTGAGCATCCCTTAATTGCTCTACAACGCTGCATTTCGCTGCGTTGTCATACATCATGCAAGGAATCAGCCAACCCAGCAGAAGAAATACCGGAATTGTCAGCAGGACAGGCAGAATGGTGAATCGATACTCAAAGAACCAGAACATACTGCCCAGCATTTTTCCCGCAAGAGGTCCCACCGCCAGCGACAGAATAAAGGCCGCCGCTACGGAAGACATTGCGTAAAACAACCCCTCGTAGATCAGCATGGTTTTGAGCTGCCGGTTCGTCATTCCTACAGCCTGAAGCACAGCAAATTCACGGCGGCGGGAAAGAATACCGGTCATCATGGCGTTGAAGAAATTTAAGAGTCCCACCAGCCCAATGATAGCACAGAGGATACCACCTATCAGAAGGAACATCTGCCGGAACTGAGCAAATTCAGAGCGAGCCGTGGCCTTGCTTTCATACATCAAGGGCGAAAACTCACCGGCAGTGAGCTTCGATAGATATTGCTCTGCTTCGGCCTCGTCAACTTCGTCCGCTGTGTCGAACAGGTAGAGCATCGGAATGGCTGCACCACCGCTGTCCCTCTGTGCGGTGTCCACAGACAAAACTACGTCATATCCAATACCACCATAACGATAACTCATGGAATTCGGAAGTTCTACCAAGGCGCAGACCGTGTACTCTACATCTCTGGCTCCATACAATTTTGCCTGAAAGTACTCCTCCGGTGTATCTTCGGTGAGTTCCCCGGTGCGGCTGTCGATATATTTCACATCGTCCGCATAGGTAACGGTGATCGTGTCTCCCACCTTGGGGTAGTATTCAAGATTGGGCAGATTACCGTAGTCATCTAAGGAAACCGCAATGGCAATGGCGTTATTGTCCGGCTCCAACATGGGAGAAATATCTCCGTCGAATACTTGCAGCTTGTCAAACAGACTGTTATCCAGAGCCTCGATCCTGGTATCTCCCATCACCATATTGCCCCGGTGCTCCAGACGGCTCATATGGCTGTCCAACTGCTCGGCGCTTTCGTACCTTGCATAGTCCTGCCGCAGAGCATCCTCCGTCATCCACAGGTAGGCGGGTTTTCGCACAGCATATCCCATGCCGGAAAGACTGGCCTTTGTGTTTGCTGCGATCTCCTCGATCTGTTCTGGCGTGATGAATTCATCTGCCGGGTTGTAACGGAAATAATCGGGCGTGCTGACGATAAAATCGGCGCAGGTCATGGCGGATACATACTTCTCCATGCTGAAGCCGCCCACAAAGGCACACAGCGCATTGAACAGTGTCACCGACAGTGCCAGAGACACCACCACCAGCACCGTCTTTTTCTTGTTTCGTCCCAGATTGGCAAAGGCCATCTGATGGAGCTTTGCTCCCCGGATGCTGCGCCGTTTTTTCTTGGTCTGCATCACATCCGTATATTTGGTAGCCTCCACCGGAGAGACCTTAGCTGCCATTTTTCCGGGCTTGGAACAGGACAAGAGCACCGTCAACAAGGCGAACAGCATAGAACCAAGGAAGATCACAGGCGATGTGCTGATGGTGGTGATGCCTGCATCCAACCGGGTGGAGCGCAAGACAACAGGAACCAAAACAGCGCCAATGCCGTAGCCCAGCAGCAGCCCCGCCGGAATACCGATCAGACAAAGCAGAAGTGCCTGCTGGCGAATGATGCGTTTGAGCTGCCGGGGCGTTGTGCCAATGGTTTTCAGAAGTCCGTAAAACCGGATATCCCCCGCAACAGAGATCTGGAAAATGTTATAGATGATAAGATACCCGGTAAAAATCACCAGCAGCAAAAAAACTGCTATGGCAATCACAAGTTCCGGGTCGAGCTGCGACTCCAGCTGGGATGAGGTATATCCCCAGTTGACGCCGATCCGGACGCTGCTGGGATCGGTATAGCTGTCCCATGTGTAACCAAGATCGGTATCCACCTGCTCCATCTGCCCTTGAATGTTTGTGCCGGAGGCCAGCATGACATTCAAATCGGTGCGGAAAGGCTGTAAACCTGTTTTCACTGCCTGCGCTTCGATGTCATCTGCGTAATCACGGCTGATGTTGATGTAATGAACAGGCATTAGTTCATCATAGTCCCAATAGCCCACCAGCGTAAAGGTATCTGTTACAGTAAAGGCGGTTTGATCCTTGTCCGTAATGGAATAGGAAACCGTGACCTCGGCGCCCAGCTCCGGCGTTACGCCAAGCAGCTGCAACGCTGCCGTATCCATGGCTACCTCTTTGCCGCTTTCGGGCATCCGTCCGGTAGTAGGGGTGGCATAGCTCCATTTGGTGCAGTTGGCATCCATGTAGCTGATCTCTGCCGGTATTTTGGCAAAGACCCCCTCCGCAGTGATACCGATTACCTTCCGTGCCCCCGTAGCCTTCACCTTTGGGTGGGCAGCGATGCGTTCCGCCTGCTCGGGGGAAACATCCTTAAAGGTGCCATGCGCATAGCCGCCTACCTGCCGAAACTGGTAGGTTTCATAACTGGCGTTCAGCGACAAGACAATGGTGAACATGGAAGTAAATAGCAGCGTTGTCAGCGCAATGGCAAAAATAGCGATCAGATTGCGGCGACGGTTCGCATAAAGAGATTTTAAGCTGAGCTTTCGAATACATTTTCGATTTTTGACATTCATCGTAGCCACCTCCCGTTAGTTCTGGGAGACGATCCGACCATCTTCGATACGGATAATGCGGTCTGCCATCTGCGCAATTTCTTCGTTGTGAGTGATCATTACGATTGTCTGGGCGAACTTTTGACTGGTGACTTTCAAAAGGCTCAATACATCCTGGCTGGTTTTGGAATCCAGATTGCCGGTGGGTTCATCTGCCAGAATGATAGCGGGTGCTGCCGCCAGCGCACGGGCAATGGCTACCCGCTGCTGTTGACCGCCTGAGAGCTGATTGGGCAGGGCATCCAGACGATCATCCAGCCCAAGTGTCTGTACAATCTGCTGTACGAAATCCTTATTGACCTTGCCACCGTCCAGCTCAATGGGTAGAACGATATTTTCATACACATTCAGCACCGGAACAAGATTATATGCTTGGAACACAAAGCCGATTTTCCTGCGGCGGAAGATGGTCAGCGCTTCCTCCTTCAGGGAGAAAATATCCTGTCCGTCCACCATGACCGTGCCACTTGTAGGGCGATCCAGCCCGCCCAGCATGTGCAGCAGCGTGGATTTGCCGGAGCCGGATGTGCCGACAATTGCAACAAATTCGCCCTTCTTTACACTTAAATCAACTCCATCCAACGCATGAACTGCGTTATTGCCGGAGCCATAAATCTTTTTCAGGTTTTTTGCCTGTAAAACTTCCATAAATGAGTACCTCCATGAAAAAATCTGTATGTATGAAAGGAAATGATCCTTTGATACATACAGATTATCGCATAGGAATCTTTCCACATTCTTTCCGGCGGAAAATGAAATCTAACAGTTTTGATAGAATTGTTGTTATTTCGGCAGAAATATGGAAAACGTACTTCCTTTTCCCAGAACGGAAGCAACCTTGATATAACCGCCCTCGCCGGATATGATCTGTCGGGCAAGGTATAAGCCGATGCCGACCCCTTCTTGTTTCTGCACACTATTTGAGCGGTAAAAGCGAGCAAATATCTTCGCTTGCTCATTTTCCGGGATGCCTGAACCGGTATCCGATATATCGATCCTTGCAAACATTTCATAGCTTACGGCAGAAATAGTAATGGTGCCATGCTCTGTATATTTGATGGCGTTGTCTACGATATTAGCCAGCGCTTCCGCTGTCCATTTGAAGTCGAATACAGCAAAAGCATCAGTATCTTGCAGTTGCAAAGACAATCCTTTTTCAGAAGCCTTGGCAGTATATTGTTCTACCACACTTTCAAGCAGCGGCTGCAGCGCTGCCGGCTTGGGGGAGAGTGAAATGATCCCGTTTTCCAGTCTGGAAAGCTTTACGAGAGAATCGATCAGAAATCGCAGCTTTTCCGATTGTTTGTACAGCGCCTCCACATTTGCCTTCGCCGATGCAGGCAGAGTTTCCTCCATCAAAAGCTCGCTGTATAACAGCAGGTTTGCAATCGGCGTTTTTGTCTGGTGGGAGATGTCCGCAATCAAGGACTTAATTCTGTCTTTCTCCTGTGCTACATTTCGAGAAGATGCTTCTGCTGCGGAAAGATAGTGTGCAAACTTTGTTTCCAAAGCAGACAGCCGGCTTTCATCAAAATTGGTTTCAGAAAAGGAGCCGGTCATGGCAGCGTCCAGCATCCTTTCGATTTCTTCCATCGTTTTTCTGGCCTTTCTCCGCTCCCATAATACAACAGCTATCGCCGCCAGAAAACATAGCAGTATGATCACAATACCGGTTTTATTCATCTTTGGTCACCCAGCTATAACCGATTCCATAGACGGTTTTAATGTATTTCTGTGCACCAAGCTTATCCCTCAGACGCTTGATCGTAACAGACAAAGCATTTTCATCCACATATTCTGCGCCATCTGTCCAGATCCGGTCGACAAGGTCTCCACGGGTCATGGTTCGACCACGGTTTTCAACAAGCAGACGCAGTAATTTTTGTTCTGTTTTACTCAATTCCACTTTTGAATCTCCCACATAAAAGGTCATAGCCTCAAAGTCAAAGTGAAATAGATCCATATGGAACGGCGCATTTTTATGGTTTGACGCTTGCTTTCGCAGTTGGGTATTCACCCTTGCCCGCAAAACCGAAAGAGAAAAGGGCTTGGTAATGTAATCATCAGCGCCCCTCTCCAGTCCGTCTACGATGTCCAGATCGGTGTCATTGGCAGTCAGCAGAATAACAGGAACCCCGGGCATGTTTTCCTTGACCTCCCGGAGCAGCTCAAGCCCACTGCCATCTGGCAGATTGATATCCAACAGGATCAGGGATACACCGCCGCAAAGCAATTGCTCTCTTGCCGCTTTTAGATCATGACAGGATATAATCTGACGGTCATCTGCTTTCAGTGCTTTGCAGAAGCCTTGATTCAAACCGATATCATCTTCAATAATCAATAATTGTTCCATGTATCTCACTCCCTCGTTATTCAAAGGCCACCATTATTTCCTTGGGTAATTTTTCGTTCTCACAGTTCAGAAGATAGGCGATTGCTCTGCTTGCAAATTTGTTTGTTTTCACTGTATCCCAATCGGCAAGCAAAATGACCTCTGCCTTGCCGTTCTCAAAATCTAATGATATTTCGCCCCATTCGCCGTCGCAGTCTGCCTGATATTCGTAGATTGCGGCGGCGATTTTCTTTTTTCGCTTGATCTTGGATTTCTGTTTTAGCCGGACTGCATGGATTGCGCCCTCGGCAACCAACAATCCCGTCAACTTGTCCACTGCTTTTCGGTAGGCTCGTTCTGCACCGCTGGCTGTACTGCCCTCAAACATAACCGCCAGTTCTTCAAAGGTGGGGCGGTCTTTCCATGAGCTGACACGCCCACAGGTCATGCAAATTGCTAACCGGTTTTCGAGCAAGGTCTGTTCCCGGTAATTCAGCTTCTCAAATGCCCGCTGCACCTTTTCTGCTTGTATGCCGTTCCAGAGGATATCGGTATAGTTCCAGCTATCGTCAAGGGCTACATCCTCGCCTGTTTCCTCGCCGTTCTCGTCTGTCACATAGAATGGCTGCTGATTGCGGATACCTCGCACAACTTTCAGATAGTCTTCGGCAAGAGCAAGATCACAGTTGTATTTCTTGGAAAACTCGTTGACCGCATCCTTGGTATTGTGGTACAGCCAAGCCATTGACCGCACCATTTTGTAATTAGTCAGAGAGGATACCGACCATTTTTCTTCGCCCATGCGAAAACGGAGCATAGCATCCCGGATGAACGGATAGATGTATGTAGCATACTCTGCGCCCTTGGTAAGGTCATAGTCCATCAGCTTTTGGAGCATTTGCTCCCGGCAGGAGAGCTTTATATCTATAAATCGGTCTGTGTCGTACAAATCGCCGCCATCCACACCGAGAAAGTCTTTGATGCGCTTGTTCAGCTGCGGCTCGTAGTGGTGTAGGAAGAATGAGAAATGTATCAAATTCTTTTCCTGCAAGGCAGACAGGATATATTCGTTCAGACTGCCCACCTTTGGCGGCTCAGGTTCCAGTTGGAAGATGCGCTCTGCCACATAGGGAATGATACCATCACCGTGCGGATTGACTTGGTGTTTCGGTATGTATCCGGTCATATTCCATGTAAAATCACTCAGCATAGCGCACCCCCCTTCTCATTTCTATAAGAATCCCTTAAGACATTCTTTCATAAAAAGCATGAAGTATTTCTGCCAATTCCTGCGGTGATTCAATATTAACTTCATGTCCGGCACCAATAATCGTTTTTAATTCCACGTTCTTAAGCAATTCTGCCAATTCAATAGAAGCATTTTTATTCGCAGTATCTTTCTCGCCATATAAC
Source organism: Simiaoa sp. (assembly GCF_051972595.1). NCBI lineage: Bacteria > Bacillati > Bacillota > Clostridia > Lachnospirales > Lachnospiraceae > Simiaoa > Simiaoa sp. The sequence goes on from NZ_JBOKRY010000009.1 coordinate 31,893, forward strand.
AATAGTGTAGGGCATGATATTTTGTGCAGAGAGTTGTTAAAGTCCAACTCCATCATGGTTTCGCATAGAAGTAAGAAATCAGCTTTTCTAAATCCCATTTGTTGAAACATGGATTTAGGCATAAATCTAAAGAGAAGATTTTGAAATTTCAGAAGCTTCTTGGGCATTTTATATTGTGTGGCGATAAGCACCAAGGAGCGAACTTTTTTCGGATATTGTATAGCATAGTTCAGAGCTAATACGCCCCCAAGCGATAAACCGCACAAATCAATAGGCTCATCATATTGATTGCAGTAATCTGAAAATGCAGCATATAGATTATCATAGGTCACTTCTTTGCTATGAACTAAATCAGGAAGATTCGGACACAAGCTGTAATCAGTAGTTTGCAAAATATCTATTGTTTTTGTCCAACTGTCAGATGTTTGTCCTAATCCATGCACATATATTTGTTTCATATTGTTCCCCCACTAAATATGTATCTTAGCTTCTGCAAGCAAAGCAGCCTGTTCCATTTCTTTTTCATAAGCTCCTTTGGCATAAGCAACATCACTTTTTGCCCGGAGTTCTTTATCTTTTGCCAGTTTCTTCATGACCTCCGCAAGGTCAGCGTCCAGAGTACCACGCTTTACATAGCGATTTATGGTGTTCAGCCTCTTTTCATATATCTGGATAATCGGATGATCGTCTGCAAGCTCTCGCTGTTCTCTGCCTTTTAGATTGCCGATCTGCCGGCAAGTGCGGTGCAGCTTGTCCCCCGGTGCATAGCCGCCGCAGTATTTGGTGTGCCTTGCGTTGGTGGTCAGAAACCACTTTTCGCAGATTTTGCATTTCTTCGGTGCATGACCAACACACAGGCCCTCAAAGAGATCAGACCGGAACATCCCCACAAAGGATACATAGTGCATCCGCTTGACCAGCTTCGCAACTTTTTCGCCGGGACGGATGACCGATATATACTGAACGGAATTGTTCAGGGTAGACATCCAGGCATTGCCCTCTGTGATAGAAAACTCCGGTGGGAAATAGGTGCCGAACATTTTCGCAAAGCCCTCTGCGGTGCGGTCTGCTTCGTTTCCGTCCGATTGTTCTGCAAAATCAAGCATCGCCTTTTGGTATTCCTCAAGGGAGTAAGCCAGATGCCCGCATACAGCGGTATAGCGCTGGAGCATCACCGCATCAGCATATTTCGGAACTTCTTCGAACGGTAAAGAATTGGTTACGGCTTTTATGGCGAACTCCACATATTTCAGAGCATTGTCCGCAGTAAAGACCCTTTCTATTCGTTCCCGGTGCTTTGGTATATCCATATAGGAGAACGGCGGCGTTTTGCTGAGAATCTCTAACATTGTCAATGCAGCTTCCTTTGCCATTGGAAAGAGTGCAGAAGTATCCTGTCCGGCATTCAGCATCCCGAGCAGCAGATTGATTTTCTCGCATTGCTCGTTCATTTTTGTAATAGTATCCGCAGGAACATTCAGTGCATCACAGGCAAGCGTGCCGACAGGGAATGTTTTGCCCTCATATATGACCGTATCCTGCCAGAAGTCCAATGTCATCAATTCTTGGTTCATGCTTACCTCCTGTCCTGTTTTTTCACTTTCTTAATTGTATCATGCTAATGTAAAGAAATCTACATCTATCAATAAGTTGTCCTGTTTTTTGAAACGGAGTTGTCCTCCGATTAGCCTGTTTTTTGAGAAATCCGTCATAACCATAATAGAAGGAGCAAAGCACCTGCCAATCACTGCGGGTGCTTCGTGCTTTCCAGAATATTATGAACGGAGGTTTTTTTATGACAATCTATGGAACCATCAAAGCGGCAATCAGTGTCAAGCAAGCCGCCGAATACTATGGGCTGAAAGTCAACCGAAACGGTATGGCTTGCTGCCCGTTCCACAATGACAGGCATCCGAGCTTGAAGCTGAATGAGGACTATTTCTTCTGCTTCGGCTGTGGAGCAAAGGGAGATGTGATCGACCTTGTGGCAAGGCTGTTCAATATGAGCAGCTATGAAGCAGCGCAAAAGCTGGCTTCGGACTTCGGACTTGACCCGAAACCGCCCACTGCCGCAGCTATGGCCAAGCCAAAGCGTCCTTATATCCGTCAGTTCCGGGAGGATGAAATGCTGTGTTTCCGGGTGCTGACGGATTATCTGCATCTGCTGGAAGATTGGAAAGTGCGGTATGCACCCAAAACACCGGAGGAGGCTCTGGATGATCGTTTTGTGGAAGCCTGCCAGATGCACTGTCCTATCGAATATATGGCAAATGTGCTGACCGTGGGTGATCTGGAAGAGCGGGTGGCATTGGTGGACGAGCTGATGAAGGAGGGAAAAATTACTTTTCTGCAAGAGTACATCACACGAAAGAAAAAGGAGGTGGCGCACCATGGCGAAGAACCGGAAAACGCCTGATATGAATTTGCCTGTCTGGTTTGATGGGCAGAACATCAACGAAGCTCTGTTTTGTGAAGAATTTCTGCATGAGCGCAGAATCATCTTCGCAAACGGAGCTTTTTTTACGCCCGATGGTCGAGTGACGGACGATCTCCCACTGCGTGGGGAGATTTACGACAAGCTGAAATTCTGTGCCGTGAACAACATCCCCCGGAAGATCACCAACATTCTGGAAGTGCTGAAACTGGAAGCGCAAGTGCCTGACTTCCCACCGGAGCAGGATCGCATCCATGTGTTCAACGGTACGCTGCTATTGAACGGCACATTTACCGAGGGCAGACCGGCTATCGTGCGAAGCCGTCTGCCTGTTGTCTACAATCCCGATGCTCCTGCGCCCGTGATCTGGCTGAACTTTTTGAATGGACTGCTCCATGCGGAAGACATTCCCACCTTGCAGGAGTTTATCGGTTATTGCCTGATCCCCTCCAACAAAGGACAGCGCATGATGGTGATTAAGGGCAACGGTGGCGAGGGTAAATCCCAAATCGGTGCGGTGCTTTCGGCTATCTTTGGCACAAACATGAAGGACGGCAGCATCGGCAAGATTTCTGAAAACCGCTTTGCCCGTGCCGATCTGGAGCACATCCTGCTGTGCGTAGATGATGATATGCGGATGGAAGCTCTGCGCCAGACCAACTATGTAAAATCCATCGTGACAGCACAGGGCAAGATGGATTTGGAACGTAAAGGCAAGCAGAGTTATCAGGGCTGGATGTTCGCCCGGCTGCTGGCATTCAGTAACGGTGATCTGCAAGCCCTGTATGACCGCAGTGACGGATTTTATCGCAGACAGCTTGTGCTGACCACCAAGGAAAAGCCGGTGGACAGAGCTGACGATCCTGATCTTGCAGAGAAGATGAAAGCTGAAGCCGAGGGTATCTTCCTGTGGGCATTTGAAGGCTTGCAGCGGCTTGTTGCCAACAACTTTAAGTTTACGGAGAGTGACCGTATCCGGGAAAACCGGGAAGCGGTCAAGCGTGACAACAACAATATCTTTGATTTCATGGATTCCGAGGGATACATCCAGCGTAAAGCGGATGCGTCCATCAGTTCCAAGGATTTCTATGAAATCTACCGGATGTGGTGCGAAGAAAATTCCCTTGCACCGCTGAAAGCCCGCAGCTTCAGCGACGCCATGATTGTCAATGCTGGGAGATTCAATCTGGAGCATTGCAACAATATCACCAACTCTGCCGGACGGCGGGTTTGGGGATTCATGGGAGTGGAAGCTATTGCACGACCTCATATAAATGGGTTTTACGGAGATTCGCCGTGTACGTACGTACCGGAGGACATTCCGGAGGAATGGCGGCAGGTCGAATAAATCCCATTGCTGGTACGTATGTACGCAGCAAAAGAGCGTGAAACGCTTGTTATAGAAACAGCACACATCCTCTCGCTCGGGCTGTTTCTATGTCCACAGGCTTTTGAAAAAGTGTCTGTGGACATCGGCTGCAAGAGGAAGTTGACACAGAACAGCTTCATGCAGACGGGGCTGACCATGTGAAAAGGCGCAGACATTTTCGCCTTGGTCAGCAGAGGTCACCGCAGTGACCGCATTCCCCCTCGGGAGAGCCCTCGGAGAGCCCACGGCACTTTGCAGCCAGTATGGATGAAAGTGTCATAGTGGGTTATTACACTTTGAAAAAGTGCCTCTCCGTAGTTCTCCGCTGTCTGCAAATCTCAAAGAAAGGAAACGCCAATGGCAAGAAACGATGGAATAGACCGTACCGTAGCCAGAAATCAGGACTTGGGAAACCCGGCAGATGTGGCAAAGGTACAGGAACACAATGAGCGTGAAAAGGACAGCTACAGCAATCAGGACATCGTGCCGGAACGCACTTCTCTGAACGTCCATTTCAAAGCACCCACGGACGATTATGTAAAAATGTTTGAGCAGATGGAACAAGACGGCGTGATCTCCACCAGAGGTCTGAAACCGGATGCCGTCAAATACGGTGAGTTGGTATTTGATGTGAATTCCGCTTATTTCTACAATCATGGCGGCTATGAATTTGCGAAACAGTTTTATGCCGATGCCTACAAAGCTGCTGCGGAGATCGTAGGTGGTGAGCAGTATATCCTCTCCGCTGTGATGCACGCCGATGAGCGCAACCGAGCAATGTCCGAAGCTTTGGGCGAAGATGTGTACCACTACCACCTTCATGTGGTTTATATCCCGGTGGTGGAAAAGCAGATACTTTGGTCGAAGCGATGCAAGGATGAAGCCCTCCGGGGAACCGTTAAGGAGGTCATCACACAGGTCAGCCGCAGTAAGAAATGGGAGTCCAAGCCGGTGCTTGACGAGGACGGTAATCCAATGTTGAACGCAAGAGGAAAAAAGATTTTGAGGTCATCCTACAGTGTGTTGCAGGATGACTTTTTTCATTTCATGCGAGTTGCCGGATATACCGATCTGGAGCGTGGAGAACGTGGAAGCACCGAGGAACATCTGACGGTAACGCAGTTCAAGGTACAGGCTGAACAGCAGCGTTTAGATGCCGTGACCGGACAGGTGGCACAAGCCGAGCAGAGTTTGGAGAATGCCAAAGCTGCCACGGAGAAACAGAAAAAGAGACTGGAAGCTCTGCAAAGGGAAACCAAGACGGCAAAGACCATTGCGCTGACGGTGCAGGATATTGAAGCGATGGGCAAGAAAAATTCCATCACCGGAAATATTTCGCTCACACCAGATCAGTCCGATACGCTCAAACGCTATGCGGTCAACGGCATTATCGCCAACGCTGACAACAAGCGGCTGAAGGAGAAACTGGCTTCCGCAGAAAAGACGGTTTCCATCTGGAAGCAGCGGTATGAAGCGGTAAACGAAAAATATATGGAACTCAAACAGAAAGCCCAACCCTTTCTGGATGCACTGGAAATCGCATCCGAAAAGGTTCGGGCTTTTATCAATTCTATCCTCATCAGAGGAAAGGAAACACAGGAACACGAACACCCTGCCCGGAAGCGTGGACAGGATATGGAACTTTGATGGAGGAATCGCCTATTGAAGAAATATTATGAGGAAGCGAAATATAATGCGGCATTTGACCGCTGTGTGGATGTTATGAGCCAGATGCTCCAGAAATATGGACATCAGGTTTTGGATAAATTGGAACAGGACGCACCGCAGGGAGTGGAGCATTCCGAGGAAAGTAATCAAGCGCAGCTTTTGACGGATAAGGCTGCGTAAAATTTGCAATTTACACGTTGCGTATTCACTATGGCTATGCTATAATGATTACGCAACGTGTATTTTTTGCTTTTGTGGAGAAAAGACGGATGGATTGTAAAAACAGAATTATAAAGTTGCGTGAAAGCACAGGACTGAATCGGAAAGATTTTTGCAAGCTCGTCCATATTCCTTACCGGACTATGACTGAATGGGAATTGGACAACCGCCATGCACCGGATTATGTGCTGTGGCTTTTGGAGTATTATATCCGCAACGAGGGACTTATGGTAAAAGGAAGGAATGAGGGAGGTGGAGATTCTGAAAAAGAAACAACTTAAATGCTATCTTTATACAAGAGTGTCCACCTCGATGCAGGTTGACGGATACAGTTTGGATGCCCAACGTGACAAGCTACGGAAGTATGCGGCATACGAGGATATGATCGTTGCTGGGGAGTATTCTGACGAGGGATTTTCCGGCAAGAACATTCAAGGGCGTCAGGAGTTTCAACGAATGCTGAATGACATCCAGGACGGCAAAGATGATGTTTCTTATGTGTTGGTCTTTAAGCTGTCCCGATTTGGCAGAAATGCAGCGGACGTTCTGAACTCTTTGCAACTCATGCAGGATTTCGGTGTCAATCTGATCTGCGTGGAGGATGGCATTGACAGCTCCAAGGATGCAGGAAAGCTGATGATCTCTGTGCTGTCTGCGGTGGCAGAGATTGAGCGAGAAAATATCCGCACACAGACAATGGCAGGACGTGAGCAAAAGGCTCGTGAGGGCAAATGGAACGGCGGTTTCGCTCCATATGGATACAAACTAGAAAATGGAAACCTTGTCATTGCAGAGGATGAAGTGGAAGTTATCCGAGTAATCTATGATCGATATATTCATACAAACGAGGGTGTTACAGGAGTTGCAAAATATCTGAACCGCAATGGTTATGTAAAGAAACTAAGACAGAATAATACCATTCCGGGATTTTCAAGAGATTTTGTGAAAAATGTATTGTACAATCCTGTTTATATGGGAAAGATTGCTTACGGTAGACGAAGAACAGAAAAGAAACAGGGTACAAGAAACGAGATGCACGTGGTTGAACAGTCGGAGTTCCCGGTTTATGAAGGACAGCACGAAGCTATCATTTCCGAAGAAGATTGGTATCTGGCACAGGAAAAGCGCAAGATCAATTCTTTCAAGCGGGAAAAGGTCAACAATCCAGACCATGCACACATCCTGTCCGGTATCTTGAAATGCCCATGCTGCGGTAAGAGTATGTACGGCAATATCGCCAAGGCGCACAGCAAGGACAAAAAAACACGGTATTATTACTACTGCAAAAATACGGTTACACCTACCGGGCATGAGTGCAGCTTCCGTCTGAATATCGAGCAGAAGGAAATCAATAAATTTGTGGCGAAGATTATTTCTGCTATGGTCAACAATCCCCGGTTTGTGGAAGCGATTCAAGCGAAAATCGGAACGGCGGTTGATACAGAGGATATGGAAAAGCAGATCGCCGTTCTGCAAGGGCAGCTAAAGCAAGCCTTTGGAACGAAAAGTCGCTTGGAGCGTCAGATGGATACCTTGGACATCAACGATGTCCACTATGACAGAAAGATTTTAGACTTGCAGCGCCGCTATGATGAGCAGTATGATACCATAGAGGAAATCGAAGTTCAGATTGGCGAATTGCAAAGTCAGATCCGCAACATACAGCAGGAGAAGATTTCCGGTGACAATATCTATCGCTTGTTACTGGCATTTGATGAAGTCTACCATTCCGCAACGGAAGCGGAGCAGAAGGAGTTTATGAAGGCCTTTATCGAGCGAATTGAGATGTTCCCGGAAAAGAGAAAAGACGGTAGTTGGATAAAGAAGATCGTATTCAATTTTCCTGTGCCTGTTGATGGTGAGGAAGTGAAAGAACTTCCCTTGGAAACTGAAACAACTGTTGAAACGGTGTGCCTGTTGACGAGGAAAAAATAGTAAAGAGAATATAGGAATGAGAAGGAATCGAGAGATCGGTTCCTTTTTTATGCTTAGAATTAATTGATGACAAAATCAAATTGACATAGAGAGGCTTGATTGATATGATATAGACAAAATGAAAATGGCATATTGGAGGAACATTGAGATGGATAAAGTTATAAATATTGAAGAGGCATTAAAAAGAATTGAGGAGTTGGAAAAAGAGAATGCAGAACTTCGGGAGGAATTGGAGTATTACAGAAATCGTAAGTTAAGCGGTCGTCAGAAACATAACGCCAAGTGGATGGCAATTTATAATGATTTTGTTGTTGGGTATGAGAGCGGCATGACAATGGTAGAAATTGCGAAGCGGAACAATGTCAGTGAGAGGACGATTTATAGGTATAAAGCGTATTATGACAAACTGAGGGAAAAAGAGGAATAGACCATTTTGAGGCGTTATGAAAATGGTTGCATGAATTTTGCGGTGGATTTTTTGTACCGCAAACATGAAACAGAAAATATTTGTGGTCACAGATTGTGACCGCAAAATCAGGAAGGAAATTTATGACGGAAGAGAAGAAAGAAGAAATTGCAGTAATTGAAATTACAGAAGAATACATGAAGGATCGGCTTTATGAATTCAGAGGGAAAAAAGTTATGCTTGATTCAGACTTGGCAGAAATTTATGGGTATGAAACCAAAAATTTTAAAAGGCAGGTTAAGAATAACATTGCCAAATTTGTAGGCGATGATTTTATGTTTGAATTGAATGATGAAGAAGTGGAAAATCTTTCAAGGTGCAAAAATTTCACCTTGAATGTTGGAAGAGGGTCAAATATAAAATACAAACCTTATGTGTTTACAGAACAGGGAGTATATATGCTTATGACAGTTTTGCGCGGCGAGCTTGCAATTAAACAAAGCCGTGCACTTGTGAAGACTTTTAAGAAAATGAAAGATTACATTTTAGAAAATCGAGATCTTATAGGTCAGCGGGAAATACTTCAGTTAAGCATGGAAACTGCTAACAACAGAATAGAAATTAACAAAATCAACTCAGATATGATATCTCTTGAAAAGCAGATTTCAGATGTTGCAGAAGGCTTGAAGGATGTTGTGACAAAATCTGAGTTGGCTGATATGATGAACAGCTTTGTTTCAGATGATGATGACAAGTGGCTCATGTTTAATGCAAAATTCAGTAGTGCAGATGAGGTATATGAATCCATTTATAAGCAGGCAAAGTCGTCAATATATGTCGTTGACAATTATATTGGCTTAAGGACGCTGGTACACCTTAAGAATTCTCCGACCGGAGTAGCTATTATTTTATTCAGTGATAATGTTGGAAATAATAAACTTCACAACATAGAATTTACAGATTTCTGCAAGGAGTACCCAACAGTAATTCAGGTGGATGGTTACAGCTTGGATGCACAGAAGGACAAATTAAAAAAATATGCAGAATTTCAGGATATGATGCTTCAGAATCTGGAGAGTGAGCTGATCAACTGATAAACCGTAGCGCATGAAGTATAGATTACATGAAAATTTAATAGAAAAATTAAAAATCGTCTATTGACACAAAAAATGGCTGTCTGCTACAATCTACGCAATTCAATTTGAATTGAAGGAGGTAAAGATAGATGATGAAACGTAAGTTGATTTTAACCGGCGCAGCACTGTCCCTGGCGGTGGCTATGACCGGATGTGGCGGTAATGCAGTAACGAATCAGCAGGCAAGCAGCCAGGCACAGTTGATCAGCATGGAAGCGGCACAGGAGGTAGCGTTAAAGGCAGCCAATATTGCAGCGGAGAATGCAGCGATCTCAGCGACGACCCTGAATGAAGTAGCAGGGACGTCCTGTTATAAGGTTGAGTTTACTTCGGGCGATTATGCCTATGCCTACACGGTTAACGCAGAAACAGGTGCAGTCATGGAAATGAGCAGCAGGGATAAGAATGCCGTCGATACCCAGGCACAGACGGAGGCGACAGCCCCCGCTGCTGCTTCTGACACAACTCCGGCACAGACCGTAACCGGGACAGTGGACGAAGAAACAGCACAGAAGATAGCTCTTGAGCACGCAGGGGTGAAGGCAACGGATGCGACGATCACCAAGTCCAGGCTGGACTATGAAGGCAGACGCCAGGTGTATGAAATTGAATGGTACGCAGGCGGTAAGAAGTACGACTATGAAATAGCCGTGGATACCGGTGAGATTTTAAGTTCCGGATACGATGAAAAAACAGCGGGGTGGAGTGGCAGCAATAGCGTCACTGTCAGTGAGGCAGATGCGAAGCAGACAGCACTTGGCCGTGTCAGTGGTGCAACGGAGAAGGACATCTACGAATGGCAATTCGATTATGACGATGGACGTCCGGAATACGAAGGCAAGATCATCTATGGCGGAACGGAATATGACTTTACGATCGATGCATCCAGTGGAGCTGTAGTGGAGTGGGAGGCTGAGAGCGTCCGTTAGATCCGAGCATCAGAAGAAAGGGGTTGTATCCCCGGTAACAATCATGTATAAAAATGAGAAAAAGTCCGTCGGTGCATTAAGGCATCGACGGACTTTTGCAGCTCTGGGAAAATGAAAAAAGTAAATTACAGAGTCTGATGCACCTCGCGGATCACAGCATCAGCAAGCTCCGGAGCTTTAGCGGGATCAATGTCATCCGGGAATTCCGCATCAATGGTGGAAGCAGCCGGGCGATAGTTCAGGCGAAGGGCATTTGCCTGAATGTAATCCGTTGCCTTGTTGTAAGTATCCTCTGTAACACCGTTTAAAGTAATTGTATATAATTTTGCCATAATCTATCATCCTTTCTTTTACGTTGTGGTTAATGGAAACAGTTCCTTGTTTCTGTATATAGTATATCTCTTTTCCTGAAAAAAGAAAATGGAATAAAGTAACAAATATGATAATAGGAATCATTACTATATTTGTGAAATAGTCACATATTACCATAATGAGACATTTGTCAACTGTGTTTTGCTCCGTAAAAATGATAAAATGAACCATCAAAAAGCAGTTTGCAAAGGAGGAAAACAAGGGAAAATGGAAGACAAAGATAAGAAGAAAAATGTGAAAAAAATAATCGTGTATGCAGTGCTTTTAGCACTTATTATGGGAATCGCGCTGGGAACCGGACAGATTCAGACAGAGGAATTGGGGAGAATATTTACGGTCAATGCAGTTGCAGTCTGTAAATTATTGCTTTTGATCTTCGGGGTATTGTTCTTAAAAAGTCTGATCGTATGGATCCTTGGGCTGATCAAACCGGCGAATCACAGAGCCAGGTCTGTGCTCTCTCTGTTATCCAGTCTGACAAAATATATTGCGTTTCTGGTGATTCTGTGCGCAGGACTGACGATCCTCGGAGTTAACATGACTACCATCATTGCCAGTGTCGGAGTATTGGCTCTGATCGTCGGTTTCAGCGCGGAGAGTCTGATCGCGGATGTGGTGACAGGAACTTTTATGCTGTTGGAGAATCAGTATAATGTGGGAGATATCGTAGAGGTGAACGGTTTCCGCGGAACTGTTACGAGCATCGGCATCCGTACCACCTGTATCACGGACACCGGCGACAATGTGAAGATCATCAATAATTCCGAAATGAAAAATATCCTGAACCGCTCCGACAATTATTCCAAGGCTGTCTGCGATATCAGCATCCCTTATGAAACGGATCTTGAAAAGCTGGAAAGTGAACTGCCGGAACTCCTTGAGTCGATCTACAAAGCACATGAAGATACTATGAAAAAAGTTCCTGTGTACGTGGGAGTGCAGGCATTGCAGGATTCCGGAATATTGCTCCGGTTCGTAGTGGAAGTCTCGGAGAAAAATATCTATTCCGGCATGCGTATTCTGAATCACGATCTGCTGTTGGGCTTCCGGAAGCTGGGCGTGGAGTGCCCTTTCCCGCAGCTGGATGTACATAACAAATAATGGGTGGATCCGGTAATAAAAGAGAAAATGAAGATCAAAGAAGATCATAAAGATCATAGGAATAATAAAATGCAGAAACAGGAAAACAATATACTACCGGAATACCAGACACTCCCGCCGGATTCCATAGCCCCGGAATATCCACCGTTGCCGGACGAATATCTGCAGAGTAAACAACCTGTGGAAAAAGGGGTACCGGAACGCAGTGAAAGCCGGAAGCGAAAAGCAATGCGCATACTCTGTATGCTGACAGCTTGTGTACTGCTTGGCTGCAGCGTGTATGGAACTGAGGCAGATCAGACGAAAATACCGGCACAGACAACGGAGGAGGTGCAGGTACCTGATGAAAACGGAGAGAATCGGGACGGCAGGGAAAATGACCATGTACAGTCCGCGACAACAGAGCCAGAAACAGATGTCGCAATAGCAGAAACGTCAGAACCTATCGAAAAACAGTATCCTCTGGAAAGCGGCACCTTATATTACAAGATATATAATGAGACTCACCTGGCCAATCCCACTGCTGACGCCTGGGAGCGGATCCTGGAAGAAGGAGAAATCACCATAGAACAGCTCTTTGCCGGAGAAGTGATCGCTCTGCCGCAGCCGGAGACGCCGGAAGGCTTTGCATTCCTGGGATGGGCGGCACATTTTTCAGGTGAGAAGGATACCTATCCGAAGTGGAGTCTGCTTACGGAAAGCTTTACCGCAGAGGATGCAGCCAGGATCAAACCGGATGAGGAAGGCAATCGCAGTGTGGATATTCACGCGGTGTGGAACTCGCAGGATCCTGCTGCATGGCAGATGATTATGGTATTGGATGCCAATGGAGGAACGATTGCAGGACAACCATCGCAGACGTATAATGCACTGACACCGAAATATTCCGGCGGAACAGTGTATCTGTGTGGATATCCGACTCCGGAACGGGAAGGGTATCATTTCGCAGGCTGGTATCTCGCAACGGATGAGGGAGACATACGGGTGGAGACTCTGCCTGCATCCCGCTTTTTTGCACAAAAAGGCGGAGAACCGGATTATAACGCTCCGTTGGAACTGCATTTGATGGCAGGCTGGGAGAAAACCGAAGAAAAGGGGAACTAAAGGTTGTTTTTCTGTGTGGGAAAAATTATAATAGGACTAACGGATCACACACAGAAAGAGGACCCAAAAATGGATGAACAGGAAGAACAGGGAAAAAAAGAAAGCACGGTGCTCCCGGAACCTCCGGAGATTACGGTGAAAAATCCAAGGATCGGTAAAGTACGTAAGCTGGAAGAGGAAGTAAGACGTCAGAACGAGCTGGAGCAGCTTCGGACTAAGCGCATCCGCAAGGAGCAGGAATATATTGAACAGATGAGCAAGGCGGTGGAAGACCATCTGCGCAACACCAGAGAGGAACAGCGGTATAACGAGGAGTTTGAACGCCTGATCCGCAAGGATGTCTATCAGATGCACGGCATCAGTGAGGACAAGCTGCAGGGAATGACGGAGTACCGCAATGCCTTGTATCAGGGAACAGCGTTCGGGATGTTTTTCCTGTCACTGATCTTGACCGGAATCTGTGGATATCTCCATGGCTTCGGCTCGGAATTATGTATTTTTATGGCTTTTTATACAGCTATCGAAGGAACGCTGCTGAACAATGGGAAGAGACAGCATGCAATATTGGATGTCCTGACGAGGGTTCTGTATCTGCTCCTGTTCCCAGCGATGCTTATCGTGTTTGTGTGCTATGAACTGGGATTTACGGAGTATGCCCTTATCGTACCGGCGCTTACGATAGCCGGAGTGGTGCTTCTGATGCTGGGAGCGGTGTCCTACTTCCTGTATGACCCGTATCGCCTGGATCGCAAGAATCATAAAAAGGCGAACCATTACATCCGTGACATCGAAAAGGCTGCCATCAAAGAAGTGGAACTGGAAGAAAAGGCACTGGCGAAGCAGGCGAAAAAGCAGGAAAAGCTGGAATTAAAGGAAGAAGCCAGACAGAAGCGTGCAGCGAAGAGAAGAGAATGGAAAAAGCGGACAAAGGAAGTCTTCTCCGGCTGGAAAGAGAGTATCCGTGAAAAGCTTCCGAAGAAAAAGCAGGAGCCGACGGAAATTCCTGAGGTTACTAAGACATCAACAGCGGCAGATCCCATGGGAGATACAGAGACTTCTGAACAGACAGAACAGACGGATGCTGTGGAGATGACGGTGACAGAAGAGGAACCGACAGAGCAGATGGAAGAATCTGAAGAGGCAGAGAATAGTGATACAGCGGACGAAGAGGAGAAATAATGGCATATTATCTGATTGATTTCGAAAATGTAAAAAGCCGTGGCATGGAAGGCGTGGAGCTTCTGACGGAGGAAGATACTGTCTGTATTTTTTACAGCGATAATGCTGACAGCATGACCTTTGACCTGCATCGGAAATTAAATGAGACGAAGGCAAACATCATTTACCACAAGGTAGCGGTGGGGACCAAGAATGCACTGGATTTCCAGCTGGCAACCTATCTGGGATATCTGATCTGCGAACAGCAGAGGGAGGGGATACACCCGAATTATTTTATCGTGACCAAGGACAATGGTTTCACCAGCCTCATGGTGTACTGGAAGGCGCAGGGAGTTCCCGTGCGGATCATCCGTAACCTCTTATGGGGGAAGAATCCTGCGGCAGAGCAGAATCTTCTGACAGAAGAGGAACAGGAGACAGAAACAGTTGTTACCGCAGCAGAGGATGTGACAGAACAGCCGCAGCCCGCACAGCCGCAGCCCACACTGCCGGAGCCGGTAGAAGAGACCCAAAAACCCGTACAGCCGAAGACTGAGAAAGCGGATGCACCCGAAGCCCCCACATTGCCGGAGCCAGTAGAAGAGACCCAAGAACCCGTACAGCCGGAGCCGGAGAAGGCGGATGTGCCCGAGGAGCCCGCACAGCCGGAGCCTGAGACGGTGGACACGCCTGTACAACCCGTGAAGAAGCCTTCAAGGAAAAAGAGCAACACGAGAAAGAAGAGTGTTGCAAAGACAGATGATAAGACCGCGGAAAAGAAATCTGCAGAGAAGAAGCCTACTGAGAAGAAACCCGCAGAGAAGAAACCAGCAGAAAAGAAGCCTGCGGAGGAACCGGATGAACTGACTCTAGCCGTAGAAAAGGTCCTTACTGATCAGGCAATCGTCCCTCAGGTGGTAAAATTCATCCGCCAGTACAAGACCAAGCAGGGCATCAACAATGCCCTGAACAAAGAGTTCAAGGACAGTAAGCGCACCAGTGAAATTTATTCCGCCATTAAGCCCCTGATTGCCGATAAAAAGGGAAAATGATAAAAAAGATCAAGGAAATGTGAAAAGAAAGTTATTGACAATATAAAAGCAGAGTGGTATTGTTGCTATCAAACAGAAAGTGAAATTCGATGAGCAGAACAAGATCTGCATACGGAAGCATTTCAGAGAGCCGTCGGCTGGTGTGAGACGGTATGTGAGTATGACAGAGTATCCTCTGTGAGAAGTGCACTGAAGATTTTAAGTAGGTGTCACCGGTATTCTACCGTTATTTAGAAGCCTGTTGGAAATGGGATATTTGTATTTCATGGAGATGGGAACAAGAGGTCATGTGATAAAACATGGCAAGCAAAGTGGTAACGCGGAGAGCTTAGAGCTTTTCGTCTTTGGGTGCTTAAGGGTGCCTGAGACGGAAGGCTTTTTTGTTTTACGGGCAATCAGAATTTTTCTTTCTGTCACGACAAAATAACAAGACACAAGAAAGAAGGAAACAAAAATGAACAGTTTGGTAATCATTCTGATCGCAATGGCAGTGCTGGCAGCAGGCTATGTATTCTACGGAAGATGGCTTGCAAAAAAGTGGGGAATCGATGAGAAGGCGAAGACGCCTGCGTTTACCCATGAAGACGGAGAGGACTTCGTGCCTTCCTCCAAATTCACCGTATTTTCTCATCAGTTTTCCTCTATCGCGGGGGCAGGCCCTGTGACGGGTCCCATCCTCGCATCGGTATTCGGATGGGTGCCTGTGCTTCTGTGGCTTCTGATCGGAGGATTGTTCTTCGGTGCGGTGCAGGACTTCGGTGCCCTGTATGCCTCTGTGAAGAACGAAGGAAAATCCATGGGGATGATCATTGAAAAATACATCGGTAAGACCGGCAGAAAGTTGTTCATGCTGTTCTGCTGGCTGTTCACTCTGTTGGTTATCGCAGCCTTTACCGATATGGTGGCAGGTACTTTCGTGGGTACCGGACTGGAAGATGCAAGTGTGGCATATGCTAACGGCAGTGCAGCATCCATTTCCATGTTGTTCATCCTGGTCGCTGTGATCTTCGGTCTGATCCAGAAAAAGGTTGGAAAAATGAACGAGTGGGTCAAGGCAGTCGTAGCCATCGGTCTGCTGGTAGTGATGTTTGCGGTAGGTATGAAGCTTCCGATCTATGCTTCCAAGACCGTATGGATCTACATCATCATGGCATACCTGTTCCTGGCATCCGTAATGCCTATGTGGCTTCTGATGCAGCCCAGAGATTACATGACCACCTTTATGTTACTGGGCATGATCATCGGCGCTGTACTCGGTGTGGTCGTAGCACATCCCGATATGGAGCTGAATGCATTTAACGGTTTTCAGGTGGGCAACAGCAGCCTGTTCCCGACGCTGTTTGTCACAATCGCCTGCGGTGCGGTATCCGGATTCCATAGCCTGGTATCCTCCGGTACTTCTTCCAAGACCATCAGCAATGAAAAAGATATGCCCATGGTAGGGTACGGTGCCATGATCGTAGAGAGCCTGCTTGGTGTGGTAGCACTGGTAGTTGTCGGGGCAGTAGCTGTGAATGGTACGAAACCCGATGGCACTCCTTTCTCCATTTTCTCCTCCGGCGTTGCAGGATTCCTGGAGAAGATGGGTGTTCCCGTAACCGTGGCAACCGTTTTCATGACCATGTGTGTATCCGCACTGGCACTGACTTCCCTGGATTCGGTCGCAAGAATCGGACGGATGTCCTTCCAGGAGCTGTTCTTAGGGGATACCACAGACACTGCAAAGATGACTCCCCTGCAGAAGGTTCTGACCAATAAGTATTTTGCAACCGTGATTACACTGTTCTTCGGCTATCTGCTGACTCTGGGCGGATACAACAATGTATGGCCACTGTTCGGTTCTGCGAACCAGCTGTTGGCCGCACTGGTACTGATCGCACTGGCAGTATTCTTAAAAACCACCGGTCGTACCGGCTGGACGCTGTACTTCCCCATGGGAGTGATGTTAGTCGTAACCTTCACCGCATTGATCCAGAAGACGATCGCGTTGGTGAAAAATGTGGCTGCCGGACAGGCAACCTTCCTGGTAGACGGTTTACAGCTGATCATTGCCGTGCTGCTTATGGTACTGGGCGTTATGGTTGCTTACAGCTGCATCCGTAAGCTGTTCGGTGCCGGGAAAAATTCAGACAAAGAGGCAGCGTAATACAGCAGAAAAATAGCAGATAAATATAGCAGAAAATTATAGAAAAGAAATATGGCAAACAAAGAAAAGATATGCTAGAATAGGGGACGGTCAGAGAGCAAAAAAGCTTTTTGACCGTTCTTTTCGTCAGAGTGGAAGCTGGCGGGGAGGATTGTAATTGGAATCAAGTAAGTAACAGGGAAAAGGATAAAAGCAAGATGAAACAGAATATGCAGGATCTGACGGAAGGATCCTTAGGGAAGAAAATACTGATCTTCAGTGTGCCGCTGATGCTGTCTAATCTGCTGCAGGTGCTTTTCAATATGGCGGATATTGCAGTGATCGGACAGTTCGCGGGATCTCTGTCTCTGGGCGCAGTGGGCTCCACGGCGACACTGGTCACCATGTTTACCGGGTTCCTCATTGGTCTGTCCGGTGGTATCAATGTATTAACGGCATTATATTACGGAGCAAAAGATAAGGACAGCCTGTCGAAGACCATCCATTCCGCAGCACTGGTCAGCCTGATCATGGGCGTATTGTTATTAGTGCTGGGGGTAGGCTTGTCTGAGTGGATGCTGACGGCATTGAAGACGAAAGAAGAACTGTTGGACAAAGCGGTATTATACCTGCGGATCTATTACCTGGGAATGCCGGCACTGGCCATTTACAATTTCGGTAACGCGGTGTACAGTGCGGTGGGCAATACAAAAAAGCCGCTGTATTATCTGGGATTTTCCGGAGTGTTGAATATTATCTTAAATCTTTTCTTCGTCATTGTCTGCCGGATGGATGTAGCGGGAGTGGCATTAGCAAGTATCATTTCCCAATACGTATCCGCTGTGCTGATCTTACAGGCACTGCTTCGAAGCAAAGGCATCTATGCACTGCATCCCGGAAAACTGCGGATGGATCGGGAGCTTACCAGGGACATTCTGAAGCTGGGAATGCCTTCCGGATTGCAGAACGTGATCTTCCAGTTCGCCAACAGCTTCGTGCAGATGGGCGTAAACTCCTTTGATGCCACGATGGTGGCTGGCAATTCCGCAGCTACCAATGCGGATGCACTGGTGTATGATGTCATGGCGGCATTCTATACCGCCTGTGGCAGTTTTATGGGGCAGAATTACGGCGCCGGTAAAAAGAAAAGAGTGCGGAACAGTTACCTCATCAGCCTGGCGTATTCCTTCGGTATCGGTCTGCTCCTGGGAGTGTCACTGGTGGTTTTCGGAAGACCGTTTTTGGCCCTGTTTACCAGAGATGCAGCAGTTATGGATGCCGGAATGTATCGTCTGACGATTATGGGCTTTTCCTATTGTATCTCGGCATTTATGGACTGTACCATTGCGGCAGCCAGAGCCCTGGGCAAAAGTATTGTACCGATGTTCATTGTCATCATGGGCTCCTGTGTATTCCGTGTGATCTGGGTTTATACGGTATTTGCATATTTTCATACGATTCCGTCCCTGTACCTGCTGTATATGTTCTCCTGGAGCATTACCGCAGTGGCGGAGATTCTTTATTTCATACGGATCTACAAACAAAAAATGGCTCTCCTGTCGTAAGACAGAGGAGCCATTTTGTATGTGCTACGCACTACTGACCCTGGTATCATAATTATTATGCAGCTTCGGCCTCTGCGGTAGCAGAAACGGCAGTGTAACGAACCGGCAGGAGACGAGCGCGTTCCAATGCCACATAGATAGTAGGAAGTAAAATCAGCTGGATAATGATGCCGGGGAGGCAGGATACGAAATATCCGGTAGCCCAGGCAGACCAGCTGTAAGAACCGCCGGCGAAGATCAGGGCACGCAGGATTCCGGTGATCACGCGGCCGCCCAGCATGGCAATGATTAAAGCCGCATACAGATCAACGACCAGCTTGCCGCTGCGGAGAAACTGTATGACCAGACCGCTGATCAGACCATAGAGTCCCAACTCGATCATCATGATAGGCATATAGCCGAAAGCGGGCATGCCGGTGAGCATACTGGATACAAAGGGTCCTAAAATACCACAGATGAGACCAAAGGGAGCCCCGCAGACCAGACCGCACAGCAGCACGGGCAGATGCATGGGAGAGAACAGGACGCCACCCTTAGGGATCGCATGCAGAGCCATGGGCAGTACCACACATAAGGCAACACACAGAGCAGTGATAATACTCTTGTTTAAAACGGTTAATTTCTTCATGGAATAAAACCTCCTGATAAAATATAACTGTTCAGAGTCTTCATTCGCAAAAGCCTCTTCGAGGTGCAAAAGCCTGAACAGTAACAAAAAAGCCAGAACGGCATAGTTCCCCTTCTGGGGTAATATGCCTTCTGGCGTCAGGCTCCTTCGTGAAGCACAATTTATAATAAAGGGTAGGCATTTTTTTGTCAAGATAAATTGCAAAAAAGCATCTGCCATGCTATCATGAAACAAGTACTATTTTTACAGGAGTAAGGTTATGCGTATTATGGTAATGGACGGTCAGGGCGGAGGCGTAGGCAGAAGCCTTCTGGAGGCATTCAAGGAACGTTTCCCGGAGGCGGATCTGATCGCTGTGGGAACCAACGCCACGGCTACGGCGAATATGATGAAGAGCGGCGTGACAAGCGGAGCCACCGGTGAGAACGCTGTGGTATATAACAGTAAGAGAGCGGACGTGATCGTGGGTCCTATGGGAATCGTTATGGCGGATGCCATGTTGGGAGAGATCACTCCAACGATGGCAGCGGCAGTGGCTTCTGGCGATGCGAAGCTGGTTCTGCTCCCCATGAACAAATGTCATGCGACGATCGTGGGAGTAGAGAACAGACGACTGGGAGACTATATTGCGGAGGCTGTGGATGAGATCGCAAAGATTTTTTAATGATCTGGCAGAGGAATTACGGGAACTCCCTAAAGAGATACGGATCATTGCCATTGACGGAAGATGCGCTGCCGGGAAGACGACACTTGCTGCAAAACTTTTAAAGGAACTGGGCGGGGATGTGATCCATATGGATGATTTCTTCCTGCCACCTGCACTTCGGACACCGGAACGCAGAAGCGAGCCCGGGGGAAATGTGCACTATGAACGCTTTTTAACGGAAGTGATCCCGAATCTTGCATCCGGCAGACCTTTTTCCTATCGGAGATTTGACTGCTCCCGAATGACTCTGGGAGAGGAGATCCCGGTGAAAAATAACGGCTTTGTATTCGTGGAGGGAGCATACAGCTGCCATCCGGTATTTGGTGACTATATGGACCGGAGAGTATTTCTGGATATTGACGGGAAGACACAGGAGGATCGGATCCGAAATCGGAACGGCGAGGACAGATTACAGGACTTTTTACAGCTGTGGATCCCACTGGAAGAGGCATATTTTCAGACCTTCTCCCCGTGGGAAAAAGCGGATTACATCAAAGTCGGGGGCTTTTGAACCCGACATCATTTTGAGAAAGAAACGAAAGGCGGGACATATGCTGCATCAGTTTTACCCGGATCATGAGGCGGATTCCGCCTATGGCATAGATTACAAAACATTATACGAAAAGGGCTATCGCGGGATCATTTTTGATATTGATAATACCCTGGTACCCCACGGGGCACCGGCGACGCCACAGGCAATCGAATTTTTCGGCAGACTGCGGGAGTTGGGATTTCAGACGCTTCTATTATCGAATAATAAGGAGCCCCGGGTGAAAAGCTTTGCGGACGCGGTAGGAGCTTCTTATATATATAAGGCAGGCAAGCCGGGAAGAGACGGCTATCTGCGTGCCATGGAGCAGATGCATACTACGAAGGAGACTACAATTTTTGTGGGAGACCAGCTGTTCACGGATGTGTGGGGCGCCAAAAAATGCGGCATCGTGACCTATCTGACGCACCTTATCCATCCTAAGGAAGAGATCCAGATCGTCCTGAAGAGATATTTAGAAAAAATTGTGCTGTTTTTCTACCATAGAGAATGCTGCCGGAAAGGAAAGTAAAATGCTGAATGATATCAATGGTTATACGAGAACCTGTGGACTGATCGGCAACCCGGTGGAGCATACCTTATCACCGGTGATCCATAACACCCTGTCCATGGTGCTGGGAGAGAATCTGGCATATGTTCCGTTTCATGTGGAGAACGGAAGACTGGAGGATGCCGTAAAAGGAGCCTTTGCGCTGAACCTGTTGGGTTTAAATGTGACGGTTCCTTATAAAAGTGATGTGATCCCGTATCTTGCGGATATAGATCCGCTGGCAGAGAATATCGGAGCGGTGAATACCCTGGTACGGACTGAGACAGGCTATAAGGGATATAACACCGATATGCCCGGGTTGTACCGCGCCATGTGCGAAGATGGTGTGAAGGTGAAGGGAGAAAAAGTCCTGATCCTGGGTGCCGGCGGTGTGGCGAGAGCCGTAGCCATGCTGCTATTGGATAAGGGGGCAAGGGAAGCCATCCTTCTCAACCGCACGGTGCAGAAAGCACAGGAGGTGGCTGACGAAGTCAATCGTATCGCCGGCAGGAAATTTGCAAAAGCAATGCCTATGGATGCGTATGACACACTTCCGGCAGGAAAACGGTATCTTGCAATACAGGCCACCAGCGTGGGAATGTATCCAGGCTGTGATGCGGCCGTGATCGAGGATCCTGCATTTTATGAAAAAGTACATACCGGTTACGATCTGATCTTTAATCCGCCGAAGACCCGTTTTATGGAGCTGGTGGAGGCTCAGGGCGGCAAGGCATACAACGGAGCGAAGATGCTGCTGTACCAGGGAATTATTGCGTTTGAACTGTGGACAGGCTGTGAGATCAAATCGTGGCTGGCAGACAAAGTCTATGAACGGATGCAGGAAGCGAAAAAGACAGAGGATGGAAAATAGAATGAAGCACAAGCGCAGGAATATCGTCCTGATCGGTTTTATGGGATCAGGGAAAACTACACTGGGATTAAAGCTGTCCTATCTGCTGCGGATGCCGGTGGAAGATACGGATAAAATGATTGAGAGACAGGAAGGCAGGAGCATTTCGGAGATTTTTGCGGATGACGGGGAAGCCTATTTCCGGGAACTGGAGACGGAAGTCTTACGCAAATGCGGCAGCAGGAAATACGAGTATATTCTGTCCGTAGGCGGAGGAACCCCGGTGAATCCCGTGAATCGTCCCCTGCTGCATCAATGTGGAACAGTGGTATACTTAAGAGTGTCACCGGAAGTGGTCTATGAGAGACTCAAAAACGATACCACAAGACCGCTGCTTCAATGTGAGGATCCGCTTAGAAGAATCCGGGAATTGTTAGAGGTACGGGATAAAATCTATACGGAATGTGCGGATATCATTCTGGATGCAAATAAGGGACATTCCGATGAACTGGCAGAGGAATTACAGCTGCAGCTTCGTAAGCTGAAAGAAGCACCGAAGAAAAAGGAGCGTGAGAAGAAAATGAAAATTTTAGTGATCAACGGACCCAACCTGAATTTCCTGGGAATCCGGGAGAAAAAAATCTACGGCACGCAGGATTATCAGTATCTGCTGGATCTGATCGACAAAAAGGCAAAGGAGACCGGGGATGATATCCAGACGTTCCAGAGCAATCATGAGGGAGCCATTATCGACAGGATCCAGGAAGCCTATTTTGATGGAACAAACGGTATTGTGATCAATCCGGGAGCCTATACCCATTACAGTTACGCCATCCGGGACGCACTGGCAAGCGTGGATATTCCGAAAGTGGAAGTCCATATTTCCGATATTACAAGCAGAGAAGAATTCCGTAAGATTTCCGTGACGGCACCGGTATGCAATAAGCAGATCTATGGTCAGGGACTGGACGGATATCTGCAGGCAATTGATTTCTTAAGAGAAATTTGAAAAAAATATTCAAAAGTAGTTGAAATATGTATGCTTTTATATTAAAATATTAAAGAATTATGACGTGAAAATATTAGGAGGAATACATTATGATTTCTGCAGGTGATTTCAGAAATGGTATTACCATTGAGTATGATAACAATGTTTACCAGATTATCGAATTCCAGCATGTTAAGCCGGGAAAGGGCGCAGCTTTCGTTAGAACCAAGCTGAAGAACATCAAGAGTGGCGGTGTAGTTGAGAAGACCTTCCGTCCTACTGAGAAGTGCCCTCAGGCGCGTATTGATAGAAAGGATATGCAGTATCTGTATGAAGATGGTGATCTGTACTACTTCATGGATACCGAGACTTACGATCAGGTTGCACTGAATGCTGAGACCGTAGGCGATGCACTGAAGTTCGTAAAAGAGAACGAGATGTGCAAGATCTGCTCTCACAATGGCAGCGTATTCTCCGTTGAGCCTCCTCTGTTCGTAGAACTGGAGATCACAGAGACTGAGCCCGGATTCAAGGGTGATACCGCTACCGGTGCCAGCAAGCCTGCTACCGTTGAGACCGGAGCTACCGTAGCTGTACCTCTGTTCGTTAACCAGGGTGACAAGATCAAGATCGACACCAGAACCGGTGAGTATCTGTCTCGTGCATAATCACTGATATTCTGATTACAGAACCTGTAAGGCAATGAGCAACTTTCATAGTGGCTTATTGCCTTTTTTGTTGCTTTACAGTACATAACAGCGAAGAAATACCACATGACGCATGGGAAGACAGCTCTGGGGAGATGCTGTCTCGGAGAGGCATGGAGGTAACATATGGAAATGTTGGTTTTTGCAACTAAGGTACAGCATGCGGTCAGAGAGGCACTGGGAGAAGAATACCGCGTGGAACTGAAGGAAGTCCGGAAGAACAACGGTGTGATCCTTCAGGGACTTGTGATCCGTCGGGGTGAGGATAATATCATGCCGACCATATATCTGAATTCTTTCCTGAAGGCGTATGAGCAGGGGATTACTTTCGCAGATATTATCCGCAAGATCGTCTCTGTATACAGAGATGATGCAGTGGGAAAAGAGATCGATATCTCTTTCTTTTGTGATTTTGAGAAAGTGAAAGACAGAATCTGTTTTCGCCTGATCAACAAGGAGAAAAATAAAGAACTGTTGGAAAAGGCACCTTTTATCCCTATCCTGGATCTGGCGGCATGCTTCTACTATGCCTGTGAGGAAGGAGGAGTGATCAACGGTGTGATCCCGGTGTATCATTCCCACCTGGAAGTCTGGGGCGTTACAGACAGAGAGCTGTTTGAATGCGCCGTGAGAAATACACCAAAGCTTTTCCCCTGTGAGATCATGCCCATGAAAAGTGCGTTACGGGAAATGTTGCAGGAACTGGAAGACATGGGGGAGGATATCGCAGGGAAGCTGGATCAGATCATCCCCATGATGATCCTGACCAACTCCAGGAAGACATACGGAGCCTGCTGCATTATGTATCCGAAGGTGCTGGAGCGGCTGGCGGGAA
Source organism: Simiaoa sp. (assembly GCF_051972595.1). Classification (NCBI taxonomy): domain Bacteria; kingdom Bacillati; phylum Bacillota; class Clostridia; order Lachnospirales; family Lachnospiraceae; genus Simiaoa; species Simiaoa sp. The sequence goes on from NZ_JBOKRY010000009.1 coordinate 56,259, forward strand.
GTGTAGGAGGAGACTATTACCTGATCCCCAGTTCAGTACACGAATTTATTCTGCTCCCGCTGTCTCAGGGAAGAAGTGCGGAGGAATTAAAAGAAATGATCGCTGAGGTAAACAGCAGTGAGATCCCTCCGGAGGATGTGCTGTCTGATAGTCTTTACTTATACAGCTGTAAGGAACGTTGTGTGAAAATACTTTAAATTTAAACTGGACATATGTAGTGTTTTATGATATTATAGTCGAGGTGATGTAACAAATTTGTAATATTTGCATCCGTAGTCTAATGGATAGAACGGAGGCCTCCGACGCCTTTAATGCAGGTTCGATTCCTGTCGGATGCATTTACATCACCTTGATTATAGGGAGAGATGAGAGAAGCCGCTTGCGGCTTTTTGCGATTCAGGAGATATTTTTGGAATTGAGAGAATGATCCATTGAGATTAAGATTCGGAAAGGAAATTATATGTGGAAAGAGAAAATACATTCCATCGGTAATTATATCATAAAACATAATAAGATCGTGCTTCCGGCAGTAGTGGTAGTGGCAGTGGCTGTTACGGTGTCCGTATCATTAAGCATGAACAGCCGTCATAAGGAAGCACAACAGCAGGCGGAAGCTGAGAGCGCTTTGGCGGCAAGCCAGACGGAGACCGAGACCGCTACACAGGAGGTTCCGCTGGTAGCGAATGAGGAAGGCGATATCTATTCCCTGATCGCTACTTATTATAATGCAATGGCAACGGGAGACGAGAGCACACTCCGCGCAGTATGCGATGAGATCTCTGACAAGGACATGTACCGTTATGTGGAACTGGCTCAGTATATTGATTATTACCCTACACTGGAGATCTATACCAAGACAGGACCGGAGGATGGATCTGTTATAGCCTATGTGTATTATAAGATCAAATTCGTGGGACATGACGAAGAAGTTCCCGGATACCAGGCACTTTATATCTGCACGAATGATCAGGGAGAGCTGTATATCAAGCGCGGTGAGAACAGTGAAGAAGTAAACGATTATATCAAAACGGTCAGCACGCAGGATGATGTTGTGGAGTTCAACAACAAGATCACGGTAGAGTACAACGAGCTGATGGTAGATCACCCGGAAGTCCTTCAGTATATCAGTGAGCTGGATTCGCAGGTAAGTATTGCTGTGGGCGAGAAGCTGGCAAATCAGGTAGCAGGTGATTCACAGAACACAGAAGGTGAAAATACAGAAGGAACCACGGACGGCGGTCAGGAGACACCCACAGAGGGCGGCGACCAGCCGGCAGAGGAGCAGGGACCGCAGTATGTGACCACGACCACCACAGTAAATGTCAGAAGCTCTGACAGCGAACAGGCTGATAAGCTGGGCAAAGTATCCGGCGGTACTAAGCTTCAGCTTCTGGAACAGCGCCCCAACGGCTGGACAAAAGTAGATTATGAAGGTAAAGAAGGCTATATCAAGAGCGAATTCCTGCAGACAGTAGAGAACGCGGCAGGTGCCGAGACGATCGGAACCGTTACGGCAACCACCAATATTAATGTACGTGCGTCAGCCAGCGAGACGGCAGATCGCCTGGGCGTGCTCTCCGGCGGTGACAGCGCGGATCTTATCGGTACCGAAGGCGACTGGAGCAAGATCAAGTACAACGGACAGATCGGATACGTGAAGAGTGAGTATGTGCAATAAGAATGCCCGACAGCGAAGAAACGCGAAGCGTTTTTGAGCTTGCACTGCGGAACAATTCGTATTGCACGAATAAAATATGACATTTCAGGGAAAGCTTCTTACCAAAAACGGTGAGGAGCTTTTCTTATGAAAAAACAGGACATTAATATCTATCGGGAAATTAAGCGGAATACAGAAATGGCAATAAAAGCACTGGATGCCGTCACGGATAAAATCTACGATGAACGTCTGGCTGCGACAGTGGCAGACCAGGAGCTGCAGTATTCCAGACTGCATGACAGGGCGGTGCAGAAACTGGCAGAAGGCAAGGCACAGATTTATCGCTCGAATGCCATGGAGAATATGATGCTTAAGATAGGCATCGGATACAACACACTTCTGAATACCAGCACGGGACACATAGCGGAAATGATCATCAAGGGAAGCAATAACGGTGTGCTGGAGATGGAGAAAGTGCTGGCGCATAACGAAGAGTTGGCGGATACGTCCAGCAGGGCACTGGCGAAGGAACTGATTGCCATGGAGAACAGCAATATCAAAACATTAAAAGAATATTTATAAAATCTCATAGGAAGTTATTTTAGTAATCTGTGCGCTACAACGCACAGATTGTATACTTGTATAATTTTTGTGCAATTTTTACAGAAAAGTGCCAAAAACTTTTACGATTTAGTGGAATAAAGTTTATTGTGCAATTAAAAAAGTCGTTTTATAATAAAACATATGGCAACCAGGTTGTCATGAATCTGTATACCAATTGAAGGAGGACATTCAGATGTCATATGTTGATGAAGTATTTGATATGGTAGTAGCAAAGAATCCTGCACAGCCCGAGTTCCACCAGGCAGTCAAAGAGGTTCTGGAATCTCTTCGTGTGGTGATCGAGGCAAATGAGGAAAAATATCGTAAGGACGCTCTGTTGGAGAGACTGGTAACTCCCGAGAGACAGATCCTGTTCCGTGTACCCTGGGTGGATGACAAGGGTCAGGTTCAGGTTAACAACGGCTTCCGTGTACAGTTCAATTCCGCAATCGGACCTTACAAGGGTGGTTTACGTTTACATCCTTCTGTAAACTTAGGTATCATCAAGTTCCTTGGTTTTGAGCAGATCTTTAAGAACTCCCTGACCGGTCTGCCGATCGGTGGTGGTAAGGGTGGATCCGATTTCGATCCCAAGGGCAAATCCGACAGAGAGATCATGGCTTTCTGCCAGAGCTTCATCACAGAACTTTACAAATATATCGGAGCAGACACCGATGTTCCCGCTGGTGATATCGGTACCGGCGCAAGAGAGATCGGTTATATGTACGGACAGTACAAGAGACTGACCGGCCTGTATGAAGGCGTTCTGACCGGTAAGGGCTTAAGCTACGGCGGATCCCTGGCAAGAACCGAAGCAACCGGTTACGGTCTGCTGTATCTGACAGAGGAGATGTTGAAGTGCAATGGCAAGGATATTGCAGGCAAGACTGTTACTGTATCCGGTGCCGGTAATGTAGCAATCTACGCTATCCAGAAAGCAGAGCAGTTAGGCGCAAAGGTAGTTACCTGTTCTGATTCTACCGGTTGGATCTATGATCCCGAAGGAATCGATGTAGCTCTGTTACGTGAAGTTAAGGAAGTTAAGCGTGCAAGACTGACTGAGTATGCAGCAGCAAGACCCAGTGCAGAATATCATGAGAAGAAGAACGGTGAGCATGGTGTATGGACTGTTAAGTGTGATGTAGCGCTTCCTTGTGCAACCCAGAACGAGCTGGATCTGGAGGATGCAAAGCAGCTGGTAGCTAACGGTGTATTCGCAGTAGCAGAGGGTGCTAACATGCCTACCACCATGGAAGCTACTGAGTACTTCCAGAAGAACGGTGTTCTGTTCTGCCCCGGCAAGGCATCTAATGCAGGTGGTGTTGCTACCTCCGCTCTGGAGATGAGCCAGAACAGTGAGAGACTTTCCTGGACCTTCGAAGAAGTAGATGCCAAGCTGAAGAACATCATGGTGAACATCTTCCACAATCTGGATGATGCAGCCAAGAAGTACGGCATGGAAGGCAACTACGTAGCAGGCGCTAACATCGCAGGCTTCCTGAAGGTTGCAGATGCTATGACCGCACAGGGTATTGTATAGTAAAGTAAGTAAGCCATATTCCATATAAGCAAAATAATAAGAGTGCTGCATATGACCGAAAAGTTGTATGCAGCACTTTTTTATATACATATAAAAGTCCCTGTAAAACCGCTGAATGCAGTAATACAGGGACTGTATGGTGTTTAATGTTAAGTTATTCTGCAGGCTGCTGCGCAGCGGCATTCCGCGCGTTGATCTCAGCCTGTTGCTGATTGATCACGGATTCATAATCCGGGTTCGCAAAGAAGGTTGCATCATGTTCACATTGACTTCTGGTGTTCGGTGTGCTGACCGTCTGTGTGCCGTCCGGATTGTTGATAATGACGGTAGAACCCTGTTGTAATGCGGGATCCTCTACCAGAGGCATCGTGGCAACACCGGTGTACTTGAACGGGCAGTCAGGACTTGCGGGTAATCCGTCGTAAGCACAGATCTCACCCTGATAATGCACATCACAGCTCTCGGTAGGTTCGGTACCTTCTGCAAAGTATTCGGTATAAACAGATCCATCACACAGACCGGGGATCGGAAGCTTGCCGGACTGGGAACATACCTGCACCTGTATGATTCCGGAAGGAACCGGGAACTGGGTGTTGGGCAGATCCTCATGAACCCGTTTCATCACCTTGCGCCATAAAGTCTTGGAGACACCGTCTTCCGCATTGTTCAGGTCTACGTTGTTATCGTAACCGGTCCAGGTAGCAGCAGTGTAATAAGGGGTATATCCTGCAAACCATGCGTCGGTAGGTCCTGTTGTGGTACCTGTCTTACCGGCAATGGCCATTCCTCCGAAATTAACCTTTCCGCCGGTACCGGAAGTAACAACATCCTGCATGGCACTGGTCAGCAGGAAAGCGGTAGTTTCCTTGATTACCTGACGGGTAGGCGGATTGGTGTTGTCCAGGATCACGTTGCCATCGGAATCTGTGACTCGGGTGTACAGCTTAGGTGTTACATAAGTACCGCTGTTTGCGATAGCCGCATAAGCAGCGGTCAGCTCATAAGGGGTGACACCATAGGTCAGACCGCCCAGAGCCAGGGACTGGTTCACATCGGACTTGATCTCATTGCCGACCTGGACGCCATCTGTTAAAGTAGTGAAACCAAAATTCAACAGATAATCATAACCAAGTCTCGGTGTGATCACAGTGATATTCTTGACGGCAATGATATTCAGGGAGTCACGGATCGCACTGCGGATATTCTGAATACCACGGTATCCGGATTTGTACCAGTTACGTACGGGAGTTCCGTCTGCGTAGTTAAACGGTGCATCGTTGTATACGGTAGCCAGCGTCTTGCCTGCACTGTCCAGAGCAGGAGCGTAGGAGGCCACTACCTTGAAGGTGGATCCCGGAAGACGTTTGGCATTGGTGGCACGGTTTAAGGTTCTGCGGCCTTCCTTGGCACCACGGCCGCCGATCATAGCGACGATATGGCCGGTACTCTGTTCCTCGATGACCATTGCGGACTGGGGCTGGGGCGTCATGGAAATCGTTTCCTCGTAATTATCCGCGTCATCAGCGACACCCAGCTGCGCCAGCATTGCGGAACGATAGGTGTCCACAGCGGCATAGGCATCATCCTGGGAAGAGAAGATCAGATTGAACTTTTTATTCTGATTTTCCTTAAACCAGGTCATCATATTTTCCTTACTGAAATTATTCTTCGTACCATCGGAGGAAATAATGGTAAGAGCATAGTTCAGATACCATTTCACGTTCTCCGGATAGTTGGAAGGATCTGCGTATTCTTCGTTCAGAATTGCCTGGATCTTGGGATCCAGGGTGGATTCCACACGTAAGCCGCCGGAGGTCAGCAGGGTCTCTGCCATGGCTTCGTTATAACCTGCAAGGATCAGATCCTGTTTTACCTGCTCGTATACTGCATCGGAGAAATAGGAGCCGGTGGTGGCGTTGGCTTCCTGATAATCTATGTCGTACAGACCGATACGCTCGTATACCGCATCGGTATCGGCGATGGCCTCATCATACTGTGCCTGTGTGATAAACTCAAGCTCCAACATCTTTTTCAGACATTTTTCGCGACGTTTTGCATTTTCCTCCGGATGCCGGATCGGGTTGTACTTGGAAGGGTTCTGCGTGATGCTGGCGATGACCGCGCATTCAGAGACGGTCAGATCGCTGCAGTGCTTACCGAAGTAACGTAGGGAAGCGGATTCCACACCCAGAGTATTTTGTCCTAAGTTGATGGCGTTCATGTAACGCAGCAGAATCTCATCCTTTGAATAATACTTGGTGATTTCCAGTGCCAGATACTGCTCCTGGATCTTACGCTTGATTTTTTTGATCTTGTTATTACCCTCGGAGGTCCAGTCCGTAAAGACGGTATTTTTTAGAAGCTGCTGGGTAATGGTGCTGGCACCCTGGGCCTCTTCACCGCCGGTCTTTAAAAACTGGTAACCGGCACGGAGAATGCTCTTGAAGTCGATACCGTTGTGCTGATAGAAACGCTCGTCCTCGATTGCCACGAAGGCTTTGCCCATGTAGTCGGGAATCTCATCCATGCCTACGGAGAGACGGTTGGAGTTGGTGCTGACATATTGGTCGATCTCATTGCCTTCACTGTCATAGACGATGGTAGCTTCTCCTACCGCCACGACATCGGACAGCCGGATCGTGGGAGTGGAAGAGAGGATGCCGCGGAAAACACCGATACCGGCGGCTACACCGCAGATGCCGATGCCTACGACAGCAACAAGCATGATCCTGACACAGGTCAGTGCGAGCTTCCTTCCCCATTTTTGTGATTTAGAGTTGAGTGCCTTCTGCTTCGCTCGGACACCTTTTTTACCATAATTCATACAATAAGTCCTTTCTGTCTGAGATACAGACGAAAATATTATACCAAATAATGCTATGTAAATAAAGGCTTTCTTTCCAGTCTTTAGAATTCCTTAATAACAGTTCCACCATAGAACGGTAAAAACAGGGCTTGGGTGCTTGCACACAATGCACTGCTTTTATCGTTCTATGAGCGAAGCGCCATCAGGTGAATAAAAAGATGAGCCGCACAGCGGCGCTGACTGCGTAGCAGGCACTTTTATGAAAATGATGGCGGAACTGTTATAAGGGTTTCACATTTTGGAAAAGTTATGCTACACTGGAAAAGAATCTGAAGGAAAACAAAAAGTAAGCGAGGTTAACATGGGCGATACGGTAGTAACAGACAGCTACAGAGTATTATTATCCGGCGGCGAAGGAGAGATCGTGGAGAAAAAATCCCGTTTCATCGCAACGATCCGCAAGTGCGAAACCGAGGAAGAGGCCGTAGCTTTTATAGAAGAAATGAAGAAAAAGTACTGGGATGCCAGACATAACTGTTCTGCATTTATAATAGGAAGCAGAGGAGAGCTGACCAGATGCAGTGATGACGGAGAACCCTCCGGCACTGCGGGCAGACCGATGTTAGAGGTGTTGACCGGCTCCGGGATCCGCAATATCGCGGTGGTAGTGACGAGGTACTTCGGCGGCACCCTGCTGGGTACCGGTGGACTGGTGCGGGCATATACCCAGGCGGTGAAGGAAGGCCTTGCCCACTGCGAGACGGGTATCATGCGAAAAGGCTGTGAACTGGAAGTTGCAGCAGATTATAATGACGTAGGAAAGCTGCAATATTATTTCGGACAGCAGGGCATCGTTCCCACAGACAGTATCTATGCCGAAAACGTAAAATTTATTTTACTTATCCCGGTGGAGAAAGAGGAAAAAGTCAGGAAAAACCTGACAGAAACTACCTGTGGAAAGGTAAAAATTGAGAAATTGAAAGAGACTTATTTCGTTGACAAAGAATAGTCAATGAAATAAAATAAAAATATCGGTTTAAGGATTCCATGAGGAAAGGTGGTGGTTTTTATGAAGTGTACACAGAAGAGCTCTGACAACCCACTTCCGGGGCGAAGTTGCCGTGTAAGTTACACCCATAGAAAACATCATAAGGAGGATCATCATGGAACAGATCAAAGAACTGGAAGAGGTATTAGAGCTTCTTAACACCAAGCAGTACACCAAGCTGCGCCAGTATCTGGCTGAACTCAACGATGCCGATATTGCGGGACTTTTGGAAGAACTGGAAGAGGAAGAGATGTTAAAGGTCTTCCGCATCCTTCCCAAGGACCTGGCGGCAGACGTTTTTTCCTATTTAGATATGGACAATCAGCAGAAGATCATCACGTCCCTGTCAGATAAGGAAGCAACGAACATCATCAACAACCTGATGGCGGACGATGCGGCCGATCTGCTGGAGGAGATGCCTGCCAATATTGTCAAAAAGCTTCTGACCAACGCAAGCCCCGATGTGCGCAGAGATATCAATCATCTGCTGCGTTATCCGGAAGATTCCGCCGGAAGTATCATGACGGTCGAATATGTAGACCTGAAGGAGAATCTGACGGTGAATCAGGCCATCGAGCGGATCCGTAAGGTGGGCCTTGACAGTGAGACTATCAATATCTGTTATGTCTTAGATGCCCAGAGAAGACTGGTGGGAACAGTTGCTCTGCGCTATCTGCTGCTTATGGACGGCGACGAGATCATCGGTGACATCATGCATGAAAATGTCATCTCCATCAATACGCTGATGGACCAGGAGGAAGTTGCCAGACAGTTCAAAAAATACGACTTTACAGCCATGCCGGTAGTGGACAATGAGAACCGGCTGGTAGGTATTATCACCGTGGACGATATCGTGGATATCATCGAAGAAGAGACCACGGAGGATATGGAAAAAATGGCGGCTATCGTGCCCAGCGATAAGCCCTATATGAAGACCGGAGTATTTGAGACTTTCAAAAAGCGTATCCCCTGGCTGCTACTTTTGATGGTGTCAGCTACCTTTACCGGAGCCATCATTTCTTCTTTTGAAGACGCATTAAGCGTATGTGCGGTACTGGTGGCGTATATTCCCATGTTAATGGATACCGGCGGTAATGCCGGAAGTCAGGCGAGCGTTACGGTCATCCGTGGACTGTCCCTGAATGAGATCGAATACCGGGATGTGCCGAAGGTTGTATTCAAGGAGATCCGCGTGGCACTGATCTGCGGTATCACTCTTTCCGCAGCCAATTTTGTAAAATTACTGCTGCTGGACAGAGTAGGAGTGCTGGTGGCGGTTTCTGTATGCCTGACATTGATAGCTGCCGTAGTGATCGCCATGATTATCGGCTGTTTACTGCCGGTTCTGGCAAAGCGTCTGGGCTTCGACCCGGCGGTCATGGCCAGTCCTTTTATCACTACCATCGTGGATGCACTGTCTTTGCTGGTATATTTCCGGGTGGCATCTGCAATCATGGGTCTATAGACAGCAGACAATATCAGAGATATGAATTTATAAAAACAAGGATGAGCCATGTGCCTGCAAGACATTTTTTTGCGGAGCATGGCTTATTTTATATGCGGTTATTATGATAAAATTTTGACAGGATGTTTTTTTTTTAGTACTTTTCCACAAGCTCTTTGCAAGGGCGGAAATTTTTGCTAGAATCAAGGAAAATAGAAAATGTAACCGCTTTCGTAAATATCTTTCTTAAGAGAATACTCGGGAACAGCAAAAGCAACGGAGGAATGAATCATGAGATATTTTTTTGAATCTAAAGTAGAAAAAAAGGATGCCGGATATACCATTCAGATCCCTTTCAACGTATGGGAAGTATGTAAGCATAGAGAAGTCATCAAGGGAGATATCGTTCTGGATAACAATATCATCGAGTGCGAACTTCATCCCAAGGAGAAGGGCAATTATGAAGTAGTGATCACTGATGAGGAGGCTGTAAAGGTAGAACTGGGTGTAACCCATAAGATCCTGTTACATGTCAACGGTTCCCTGATCCGCATGGATCAGAACAGCCCTTACAGCTTTGAGAATCCAATCCGCAAGATCGACAGCATGAACGTGATCATCCAGCCAGAAGACGGTCTGTGCGGTCAGGCTTGTGTCGCAATGTTAGCCGGTGTTACCATTGCAGAAGTCATCAGCGTTATGGACTGCAGAGAGTGGCAGGCTACCATGGGACGTGTGATTTCCGCACTGAACTACTATGGTATCGATCATTCTGATATCATAGTATATACCGAGGGAAGACCCGCAGTGCTGCCGAAGTGCTGTATCATGATGGAAAAAATGGGACGTTTCTGCCACTATCTGGTACACTATGATGGAAAATTCTATGATTCCAATCTGGGTGTGCTGGAAGAGTACGATATGAGCAAGCTGTTAGGTTACCTTGAGATCAAATGCTGATGGAATGCAAATCCGTATTTGCGTGATTTCGATTACCTTGTTCTATTTATAAGGAAGTTCAAAAACTGTAGGTTACACAGATGTACCTACAGTTTTTTCATAGCAAATAAGTTAATCGGCTAAAAATCCCTAATAGGGTTGCATGTTAACACGGTAAAGTGTAAAATGGAAAAGTATGATTTCCGTAACGCTTTAGAGCGATTACTAATTTTTTATTACAAAGGATGGGAGAAAAATGAATCAGAAAAAGAAGATTGAAAATTATCAGCAGATTGCCATGGGAACCGGATTGCGTTATGATGAAACCAATGACTTGTTTCATGGGGAACGGGATGGGTTTGACTTTATCGTCTATGCACCCGATGCAAGATATCCGTATATGATGGTACTGCATACGGCGGCAAAAAGCGCTGACGGGTCGACATTTGACAAGCAGGCTGTGAAAGGGTTTCAGAAAAGCAGCAAGAAGATCGCGAGTTTTGGTCAGAAGAATCTGGATATCAGAGTATCACTGAAGGCACAGTCCAATGCGGAAAAATGTAAGGATACATTGAACGAAGCACTTGCAGCTACAACGACATTCCTGCGTACAAACAGTTACAGTCCCTGCTGTGATCTGTGCGGTCAGAATGTAGAGACCGGAGCGTTCAGAATGGGCGGTGAATACTATCATTTATGTCCGGACTGCGAGATGAAGCTGCGCAGTGACATCGCAATGAAGACACAGCAGAAGGCGCAGAAGAAAGAAAACATCGTAGGCGGTATTGTAGGTGCCCTGTTAGGATCCCTGTTGGGAATGCTCAGTGTTCTGATCTTAAGCCAGTTGGGATATGTAGCAGCATTATCCGGTGTGATCATGGCGGTGTGCGTTCTGAAGGGATATGAGATGCTGGGCGGAAAACTGACCAAAAAGGCAGTAGTCATCAGCGCTGTGATCATGATCCTTATGACGTATTTTGCAGACCGTGTGGACTGGGCGATTATTTTGTTCAATCAGGGCGGCGGTGCGGAAGCAGGTTATAGTCTGTTCGAGTGTTATCGACTGATCCCTGCGGCACTTTCTGCAGAAATTATTGATATGGGAAGCTACATAGGCAATCTGGTTCTACAGTATCTGTTTGTGGCGCTCGGAGCAATCCCTACCGTTATCGGAAAAATGAAAGAGAAAAAAGAAGAAGGTATTATCGCAAGATTAAATTAAGCTCTTTGCTTTCAACAGACAATGTGGTACAATAGTACCAGTAATGTGATTCCTCATATCGTGGTATTGGGTTCAGACTTTTGACCCCGGTAGCATACCTGTTGGAATTAGGGGGAAGGAATATGAGAAAGTGGAAAGCATGGCTGTTTGCGCTGGCTGTTCTCATAGGCATTGGGACGGTGTCAGTAACGGCAGAAGCACAGAATCTGAATCAGGGAAAGCGGGTATTGTTTATCAGCTCGTATTCTTATGGTTGGGACACAGTCCAGACGCAGATCGAAGGAATCAAGGCGGGGGTCGACGAGAATACCACCGTGGATTATGAATTCATGGATACGAAGCGTTTCCGGACGAAAGAGTCTACAGAAATGTTTTATACAATGTTGAAATATCATCTGGATCATTCAGATCCCTATGATGTCGTGATCGTGGGAGATGATGCCGCACTCCGTTTTGCAATGGCATTCAGAGAGGATCTGTTTGATGGTATTCCCATTGTCTTTGAAGGTGTCAATGATGAGGAATATGCCCTGGAAGCAGCGAAGAACCCTCTGGTAACCGGGATACTGGAGAAGCTGTCAGTAGAAAAAAATATCGATATGGCATTAAAGGTAAACCCGTCAGCGGACAAAGTAGTGGCTATATTGGATGATTCTGTGACCGGTGAGGCGGAGCGTAAGAATTTTTACAGTGCCGAAGCAAAATATCCGGAACTGGAATTCTCTGAGATCAATTCTTCCGAACTGACAACCGCTAAGCTGCAGCAGGCAGTCAGCAAGGTGGATGAGAATACCATATTGATCTACATTGTAATGTCAAATGATGGCAGTGGCAAGCAGTATACCAATACGCAGGCGATCCGTATGGTCGTGACTTATTCGAAGGTGCCGGTGTACCGCATGGTGGAGGATGGGATCGGTGCCGGATTGCTGGGTGGTAATGTGGTATCCATGTATAAGTCCGGAGAGATCGCAGCACAGATGGCCATGGATATCGCGAATGGTACCGACAGTGCAGAGATCAATGTGGTAAAGGACAGCCCCAACATTTATTGCGTGGATGAAGACGTCATGCGGAAGTTCGGACTGGAGGCATCACAGTTTCCGAAAGACACCGAATTTGTAAATCATCGGGAGGGCTTTTTTACCAGGAATCGTGAGGCTTTGATCCCGGCGCTAATACTTATCGCTGCACTCGATGTTATTATCTGCTGGGTGTGCTTCGATAATTACCGCAGACGAAAGCTGTTACAGGAGCTGGAGCAGGCACGTGCGATCATGGAATCGGCAGCCCAGCATGACTTCCTGACCGGACTGCCGAACCGCAGCAAATTCATGAAGGATCTGGAGCAGCTGATCGGAGCCCGGATCCCCTGCACGGTCATGATGCTGGATATCGATAACTTTAAGAAGATCAACGATACTTACGGACATACAGCGGGAGATGAGGCACTGCAGCAGGTAGCCAACCGGTTGAAGGACATGCAGTCCCAGATACTTACCTCTTACCGCTTTGCGGGAGATGAATTCATCCTGATCCTTCGCAGTAGTCAGAGCATGCTGGTGGAGAAGACGGCGTACCAGTGCCGTCAGGTATTTGCCAAAGATGTGACACTCTGCGGAACGAAACGGCGGATCGGAGGCAGTATCGGTATTGCAAGCTATCCCAAGGATACCGATAATCTGGAACAGTTGATCGTATGTGCGGATGACGCCATGTATAAGGTGAAAAAGAATGGCAAGAACGATTTCGCATACTATGGGAAGTCCACAGAGGAATAAAATATCAGACAGGCGGAGTTTGCAGTTCATAGAACTGTAAATACTGCCTGTTTTTTCTGCCTGTTTTGAACATAAGGTTGAAAAATAGCAGGATTATGTATATAATTAGTACTATTGTTTTTGGAAGCATATTGTAAGGCACTTGGAACAAATCCGATCACACGTTTTAGAATCATTCGGTTGTCAAGAGCTTCTGAACGGATGGTGATAATATCAAAACGGGAAATCTGTTCGGGAATGCCAAATTTTTGTACCAATAAAAAAGATCCGGAATGGCAGGTAGGCTCCATGGATCTCCCGGAGACCTGATAAAGCTGTACTCCGTAGTGGCTGATCAGAAAAATAAGGCATCCGATACACAGTATAGACAGTAAATAGTGAGAGATTTTAGACGGCATGAGGGCTCCTTTCTTAAAACAGCTTAATTTACGGATATAGTAGCATGCTAAAACAGATCATGCAAGAACAGAACATATTATAAATGATGAAAAAGAGGGATATGATATGAAAGTATTACTGGTGAACGGAAGCGGACATGCGAAGGGATGCACCTATACCGCACTGGAAGAAGTAGCGGGTGCATTGGAGAAGAACGGTATCGAGACAGAGATCATTCAGGTAGGCGTAGAGCCCATCGCCGGATGCATCGGCTGCGGTGCCTGCTTAAAGACCGGGAAATGCTTCCGTGAGGACGGCGTCAATGAATTCGTGGAAAAAGCGAAGACCGCAGATGGATTCGTGTTCGGATCTCCCGTGCATTATGCATCGGCATCCGGTATGATCACTTCTTTCTTAGACCGGGCTTTTTACGGTAAGAGCGCACTTTTCCAGGGTAAGCCCGGCGCCTGCATTGTCAGCTGCAGACGTGGCGGAGCCTCCGCAGCTTTCGATCAGTTGAACAAATACTTTACCATTAACTGTATGCCGGTGGTATCCAGCCAGTACTGGAACCAGGTACACGGCAATACCCCTGAAGAGGTAAAACAGGATCTGGAAGGTATGCAGACCATGCGTACCCTGGGAAATAATATGGCGTGGCTGTTAAAATGTATTGAAGCAGGCAAAGCTGCCGGTGTGAGCTTCCCGGAGAGAGAACCGGCGCAGAAGACCAACTTTATCCGATAAATACGACAGACCGGACAAAAAAGGAGACAGACGAAACTATGGCACAGTGGCAGGGATTGGGAAGATATCCGGAAAATGCAGATCCAAAGGACTGCCCCACAGCGGGAGAACTGTTGGCTTACGTGGACGGAAGCTATCAGGATGCATTGAAAAAATACGGTTTTGGCTGTATTTTCATCCTTCCCGACGGACGGATCTATACAGAATACGGTAACGGCGATAACCCGGACTCCCTGAAACAGCGAAATGTCTCCGGAGAGATGCTGGGAGCCATGTATGCGGTACGGTTTGCCTTAAACAGTGGATTTCGAGCCATTGAGATCCGCTATGATTACGAGGGGATCGAGAAATGGGTCACCGGTGCGTGGAAGAGCAAAAATGAACTGACACAGAAATACGCACAGACCATGAGAGGCTGGGGACAGAAGATACAGATTCGCTTCACGAAAGTGCCGGCACATTCCAAGGTAAAATACAATGAACTCGCGGACGAGACAGCAAAACTCGGCGTGGCGAACGGTAACGGAATTCCCAAGGTGAAGAGTCTTAGCGATTTCGAGGCGGCGGATGCCGCAGAGAGGATGCAGGATGCGGCTGAATAAATATCTGGCACAGTGTGGTGTATGCTCCAGAAGAGATGCGGACAAACTCATCGAACAGGGAAAAGTCCTGGTCAACGGTCAGGTCGCGGGAATGGGACAGCAGGTGGAAGAGACGGATACCGTACAGGTGGGGAAGAAGGTTTTACAGGGAAAACAGACCTGCAAAGTCCTCGCTTTCTACAAGCCGGTAGGCGTCGTCTGCACGGAGCGGGATCCACATGCGGAGAAAAAGATCATGGACATGATCCGCTGCCCGGAGAGATTGACCTACGCCGGACGCCTGGACAAAGATTCCGAAGGGCTGATCCTTCTGACCAACGACGGGGACCTCATCAATGCCATGATGCGGGGAGCTAACCGCCATGAAAAAGAGTACATTGTAAAGATCGACCGGGAAATAACACCCGATTTTTTGGAGATAATGAGAAAAGGCATCTATCTGAAGGATCTGGATATCACTACCAGGGAATGTAAGATAGAAAAAATAGGAAAATATACATTCCGGATCATACTGACTCAGGGAGTCAACAGACAGATCCGCCGAATGTGCGAAGCCTGCGGAGCAAAAGTGAGATCCTTAAAAAGAATCCGCGTCATGAATATCCGCCTGGGGGATCTGAAGCCCGGAGAGTGGCGCAAGGTCACAGGGGAAGAGCTGGAAACGCTTCTGACAGACACCGGAATGTTAAATCGTAAATAAATCTATTAAAGGCAGGAACACAATATGCAGTCTTCCAAGATAGACCGGATCAAATATCTGGTAGAACAACTGAATGCGGCTTCGGAGAGCTATTATGCCAAAGACCGGGAGATCATGAGCAATTATGAATATGATAAGCTCTATGATGAACTGGTGGAGCTGGAAAAAGAGACAGGTGTTACCCTGGCGAACAGCCCCACGGTGAATGTGGGCTACGAAGCGGTGGATGAGCTTCCCAAGGAGCGTCACGAGAGCCCCATGCTGTCTCTGGGCAAGACCAAAAGCCGTGAAGAACTGCGGGAGTGGCTGCAGGGAAATCCTGCAATTTTAAGCTGGAAACTGGACGGACTCACCATCGTACTGACATATCGTGATGGAAAACTTGCAAAAGCGGTAACCAGAGGTAACGGCGAGATCGGTGAGGTCATCACCAATAACGCACGTACTTTTAAGAATCTGCCGTTAAATATTTCTTATACGGGAGAACTGATCTTAAGAGGCGAGGCGGTTATCACTTACAGTGATTTCGAGAGGATCAACGGTGAGATCGCAGATACAGAGGCAAAATACAAGAATCCGAGAAACCTGTGCAGCGGTTCGGTACGACAGTTAAATAATGAGATCACGGCAAAACGTAACGTGAGATTTTATGCGTTTACCCTGGTAAAAGCGGACGATGTGGACTTCCATGATTCCAAGGAAGCGCAGTTTGCCTTTTTACAGGAGCAGGGATTTGCAGTGGTGGAACATGTGGTGGTGACCGAGGAGAATATCCTGTCAGCCATTGAAGATTTTGAACACAAAATCGAACACTACGATATTCCCTCCGACGGACTGGTACTTACTTATGAAAGCATCAGCTATGGACAGTCCCTGGGCAGAACTGCGAAATTCCCCAGAGATTCCATTGCTTTTAAATGGGCGGATGAACTACGTGAGACCACTTTAAAAGAGATCGAATGGAGCGCCAGCCGCACCGGATTGATCAATCCCGTGGCAATCTTCGAACCGGTAGAACTCGAGGGCACCACAGTCAGTCGTGCCTCGGTGCACAATATCAGCATATTACGTTCCCTTCGGCTGGGAATTGGAGACCACATTACGGTCTATAAGGCGAATATGATCATCCCGCAGATCGCAGAGAATCTGACCGGCAGTGACAACGTGGAGATCCCGAAGGTCTGCCCTGTCTGCGGACAACCCACCGAGATCCGTCAGATGAATGAAGTACAGACCTTGTATTGCACCAATGAGAAATGCCCGGCGAAGGAGATTAAGGCATACACCCTGTTTGTGAGCCGTGATGCCCTGAATATCGACGGACTCTCCGAAGCAACCTTGGAGAAAATGATCGATCAGGGATTTATCCATGAATATGCTGATCTGTTCCGGCTCGATCGCTATAAGGAAGTTATCACACAGATGGAGGGCTTCGGCGAGAAGTCCTATCAGAATATGATGGACAGCATTGAAGCTGCGCGCCATACGACGCTGCCCCGGCTGATCTACGGACTGGGAATTGCCGGGATCGGTGTTGCCAATGCCAAGGTGCTTAGCAGATATTTTGATTATGATCTGGAGAAAATGCAGAAAGCGGATGCAGCGACGTTAAGCGCAGTTCCCGGTGTGGGAGAGGTACTTGCGGGGGCATTTACGGAGTATATGTCCGATGCGGAGAACCTGGAACAGATCGAACATCTGAAACAGTTCCTGACCATTGAGGTGCCTCAGGTGGATGAAAATGCACAGACATTATCCGGTATGAGCTTCGTCGTAACCGGAAGTCTGAACCATTACGCCAGCCGTAATGATCTGAAAGAAGTCATCGAGGAGAGAGGTGGTAAAGTCACCGGCAGTGTGACGGGGAAGACCACCTGCCTGATCAACAATGACATTACCTCGACTTCTTCCAAGAATAAAAAAGCGAAAGAGCTTCAGGTCCCGATCCTGACAGAGGAGGATTTCCTGAAGACTTATAATATTCCTTACGAGGAATAAGTAGACCTGGAGGAAAATGAAATGCCTATTAAGACACAAAACGATCTGCCTGCCAAAGAGATACTGGAGAACGAAAATATATTCGTCATGGACGAATTCCGTGCTCTACATCAGGACATGCGTCCCCTGCAGGTATTGATCCTTAACAATATGCCGGTAAAGCAGGACACGGAGCTGCAGCTGCTGCGAGCCTTGTCAAATACCCCTTTGCAGGTGGATGTGACCTTCATGAACACCAAGACCCATGTGTCACTGAACACCCCTGCAAGCCATCTGAATAAATTCTACACCACCTTCGATGAGATCAAAGACCGCACCTTCGATGGACTGATTGTTACCGGAGCACCGGTGGAAGATATCACCTTTGAAGAGGTGGATTACTGGGAGGAGACCTGCAAGATCTTAGACTGGGCGGAGACTCATGTGACATCCACCCTGCATATCTGCTGGGCGGCACAGGCCGGATTCTACCATTATTATGGTATTAACAAGAGACAGCTGACGCAGAAGCTGTTCGGTGTCTACGAGCACAAAGTATCCAACCGGAAAATACCGTTGGTGCGTGGCTTTGATGATATTTTCCTGGCACCGCACAGCCGCCATACGGAGACTCCTTCCGAAGCCATTCATGCCTGTAAGGATCTGACGATCCTGGCGGAATCCGAGAAAGCCGGTGTATTCCTGGCTATCGCAGAGGAAGGCAGGAAGATCTTCGTGGCGGGACACCCGGAATATGACCGTTATACGTTGAACAATGAGTATCACAGAGACCTGGACAAGGGACTGCCGATACAGATTCCTTATAATTATTATCCAAATGATGATCCGGAGCAGAGACCACTGTTACAGTGGAGATCTCATTGCAATAACCTTTACAGTAACTGGCTGAATTATTACGTATACCAGACCACACCTTACGACCTGGCTCAGATCCGGTAAGGCACCGGAGGAAAGTTATCGTGCACTTTTTACTATAATACAATGACAAAAAAATAATAGATATCACTGTTCGTCAAGCTGCCTGTATGGTAAAATACATATCATACAAGCAGCTTTTCATATATTACAAAAGCAGAAAGAATGAGGGAGTACATATGGAAATTAACATTGGTATTATCGCAATCGTCGTACTGGTCATTGCCATTCTGGCCATTCTGGCATCCGGTTATGTGAAGGCATCACCGAACAAAGCCTACATCATCTCCGGTATCAAGAGAGAACCCAAGGTCCTGATCGGACGTGCCGGTATCAAGATCCCCTTCCTGGAGAAAAAGGATGAACTGATCCTGAAGCAGATCAGTATCGATATCAAGACCAACGGCTATATCCCCACCAAGGATTTCATCGGTGTAGATATTGACGCCGTGGCTAAGGTCAGAGTCCTGACCCAGAGAGATGTGACTGTGAATGCGAAGGGCGAAGTTGTGGCAGGCGCAGATCCGAACAAGAGGATCACCACCGAGATGGCTAACGCAGCCATGAAGAACTTCCTGAACATGAATGAAGATCAGATCCGCGATGCGCTGACCGATTCCTTGCAGGGTAACATGCGTGAGATCATCGGTACCCAGTGTCTGAAGGAGCTGTGTAATGATCGTAAGACTTTCGGTGACGAGGTTCAGGCGAAGGCACAGAAGGATATGAATGCCCTGGGTATCTGGATCGAGTCCTGTAATATCCAGAAGATCGAGGATGAGAACAACCTGATCACTGCTTTGGGACAGGATAACATGTCCCAGATCCAGAAGGACGCTTCCGTAGCAAAGGCACAGGCAGACAGAGATGTGGCCATCGCCAGAGCACAGGCGCAGAAGGATGCCAATGATGCACAGGTCATCGCAGAGACCGAGATCGCCCAGAAGCAGACCGAACTGGCTATCAAGAAGGCAGAACTGAAGAAAGAGTCGGATATCAAGAAGGCAGAAGCCGACGCAGCATATAAGATTCAGGAAGAGGAACAGCGTAAGACCGTGGAGATCACCACAGCGAACGCGAACCTGGCCCGTCAGGAGAAGGAACTGGAATTAAAGGAGAGAGAAGTATCCATCAAGGAGAAAGCACTGGAAGCTGAGGTCAAGAAGACCGCAGAAGCGAATAAATACGCAGCACAGCAGAAGGCAGATGCCGAGCAGTACGAGAGACAGAAGAGAGCGGAGGCAGAACTCTTCGAGATCCAGAGACAGGCAGAAGCTGAGAAAGCAAAGTCCGAGGCAGAGAGATTCGCCAAGGAGCAGGCGGCAGAGGCAGTCAAGGCAGCCGGCCTGGCAGAGGCAGCCGCTGTGGCAGCCAAAGGTAAAGCGGAAGCAGAAGCCATCCAGGCGAAGGCAGAGGCAGAGGCAGCCGGTATCCTGAAAAAAGCAGAAGCTATGAAACAGTACGGCGACGCAGCAAGACAGCAGATGGAGTTAGATACTCTGAAGGTATACTTCGAGCAGTTGCCTAAGATCGCAGAGGCTGTGGCTAAGGGCTACATGAACGTAGATTCCATCAAGATGTTCGGCGGCGATTCCAGCAAGCTGGCAGGCGATATCATGACCACCGTGACCCAGGTCACCGACGGTATCAAAGAGTCCACCGGACTCGATATCAATGAGATGCTGGCAAAGGGCTTTGCCAAGGAAAAGGCAGACGATGCAAAGAATGTAGAGAATGTAGAGAAGAACGACACCGGTAACGATTATCAGGAAGTATAGAGCCGGCGTGTGGCTTATAATGATTGACAATTTGTTATAAACTGAGGGTATAGAGACGGAAAATTAGTCTCTATACCTTCTTTTTTGTAATAAATTGTTGACCATATGAATTAAAGAATATAAAATAAAATTATGCAATGCATAAAGAGGAGAACTCATGGAAGCAAGAGAAGAATTAAGAAAATTAAGAGAAAGCACTGGAATGAACCGAAAAGAATTTTGCGAGTATTTTGAAATTCCATATATGACGGAAACAGATTGGGAATTGGGGAACAGAAGGGTTCCACAGTATCTTCTGCGGTTGATGGCATATAAGATTAAAATAGAGAAGCTGGCCGATAAAAGAAATAAGGATGATAAGGAAGACAACGTAAGTGATAGATGATTTGTTGATAATTGTGCCACAGGTTATTGTACAATTTGTAGGAGGAATGCTATGGCAGATAATACAGAATTAATGACAATAGATGATATATGTAATCGAGTTTATGTCATAAGAGGTCAGCAAGTGATGTTGGATTATGATTTGGCTGAATTCTATGGCTATGAAGTCAAGGCACTAAATCAGCAGGTAAAAAGAAATATTGACAGATTTCCAGAAGATTTTATGTTTCAACTAAAAAAAGAAGAAGTGCCAAAAGAGTTTTCAAAGTCACAAATTGTGACTTTGAATGAAAAGGGAGATAAAAGGGGCACTAATATCAAGAAAATGCCGTATGCTTTTACTGAGCAGGGAATATACATGCTCGCAACTGTTTTGAAAGGACAACTGGCAGAACAGCAGAGTATTTTTATTATGCGTGCATTTCGTGAGATGCGTCATTATATAAAGCAAAATCAACAATTTGTTACACCATCGGAGTTACGACTTGTTACGGCAAAAGTTTCGGAAATATCCGTGCAGGTTGCAGGTATTGTAGATTGGAAAAACAAATCTGAAGACAGGTTTGATAATATTCAAAGAAGTATAGACGCTCTCAGTGAAAACTTTGTTTTAGAGAAGGATTTAAAAAATTTTGTTATTTACAAAGGACAAAAGTTTGAGGCAGATGCTGCGTACATAGATATATATCAGCAGGCTAAAAAGAGCATTTATGTGGTAGATAATTATGTGAATACAAAGACTTTACAACTTTTATCACAGAAACAAGAGGGTGTAGAAATTGTTATATTTACAGAAAATGGTCATGGTAAAAAAGGTTTTTTGTCAACGGCGGTTGTAAATGACTTTTTACAAGAATATCCTCCGCTCAGAATAAAACCGAATGCAGATTGCCATGATAGATTGATAGTTTTGGATTATGGTGAACCTACCGAACAGGCATACCATTGTGGCGCATCCAGTAAGGACGCAGGCAAAAAGCTTTGTGCGATAAATATAATAATAGAAACAAGTATGATTCATCCGGTAATAGATAAATTGCTATTAGCTCCGGATAAGCAGATATAATGCCTACAGAAAATGAAAGGAATGCAAAATATATGACAACAGCAGATGCAAAAGCAAAACAAGAAGCAAAAGAATTATTGGAATACCTCAAAAATACAGCTGGACAGCAGATCATCACCGGTCAGCACACCCAGACCATCCCTTGTGAGGAGATTGACTATATCCGGCAGACCACCGGAAAAGAGCCCAAGCTGCGTGGCTTCGAGCTACTGGCGTATTCTCCGAATATCAATTATGCAGACGTCTCCCCGGAATGCCTGAAGGAAGTGGAAGAGAATAAAGGCACGGCAGAGACCGCCCTGCAGTGGGCAAGAGCGAACCACCCGGATAAAGTGAACGACACGGGTACAGAGAACAGCACAGACTATACCACCGGCGGCATCCTGACCTTCACCTTTCACTGGTTCTCGCCCTTAGGCGGCAGAGACAAAAGCTTCTACACCGAGCATACCGATTTCGATGCGACGAAAGTATTACAGGAAGGCACCCCGGAGCGCGCAGCGTTCTACGCAGACATGGATGTGATCGCAGACATCCTGCGACGTTTCCAGGACGAGAACATCCCCATCCTCTGGCGCCCCTTCCACGAATCCTATGGCACCTGGTTCTGGTGGGGAGCGAAGGGCGCGAAAGTCGCAAGAGACTTATACCGATTGATGTTCGATTATTATACCGGAGAAAAGAACCTGCATAACCTGCTCTGGGTCTGGAACTGCGATATAGAGGAAGCCTATCCCGGAGACGAATACGTGGATGTAGTATCCATAGATGTCTACCTCCCGGAGTATCAGTCCACAGACTATGCGGATGCCTATGAGAAACTGGTGGCAGCCACCTCCCGTGACAAAGTGGCTGCCCTGGCAGAAGTGGGCTACCTTCCCGATGTGGATCTTTTGCAAAAAAGCAGAATCCCCTGGGCCTACTACATGACCTGGTCCAAGGAATTCTGCATTGGTGAAAAATATAACAGCGTAGAAAATCTGAAGAAAATGTACGACAGTGAATACGCGGTGACACTGTAAAAAGCTATTTTATAAAAATATTGAAATAGATTGCTTTTTCAGCAGAAAGTGTATATACTATTATTAAGAACAGAGATGTTCTTCTTCATCTATCTAATGAGTCCTGTGACGGTTCCGACAGGACGGTAAAATAAAAATTGACCGAGCGATGAAGGATTTGGCGAGAGGCTGAATAGCCTCTCGTTTTTTACATTCTACGAAGGAGGAAAAATGAATTTACCGGAAAATGATTATCAGATTTTAAAATTAACACCACGTTTCTATGAGGAACATCCTGATCCACCATACCATGAAATATTGAAAAAGAACCAACGGGCATACAATTGTTTACTGTTTCAATCGCATTATGATTATTATATATGTGTGCCATACAGAAGCGAAATATCACATCCATATTCTTTTAAGTTCAAAAAAACTCAGAGATCCAAAAGCCATAGATCGGGTCTTGATTACACCAAAATAGTTATCATAACCAAATGTGAATATATTGATACGAAAGATGCTCTTATTGATAAGGATGAATTTAACGAGACGATAAAACATCTCGACCGTATCAAAGAAGAGGCAATGACGTTTGTAGAAGAATATGTACAGCATGTATCAGGAAACAGAAAAATGGATCCGCGGGAATTCAAAAGAAGATATACATATTCGCCGCTTATCTATTTTCATCAGGAGCTGCGAATATAATTTTTCACACAAATTGCAACAAAAGTACTAAAAACAATTTACATAAATCTAAAATATGCTATAATATTTTAGTGTTGAGCCAAAAAAATTGTAAGTTGTAACGAAAAATGCTACAATTATGCAGATATCCCAAATATGTAAAAGTAACAGGTGAGTGATCATGGAATTAGGCAGAAAAAAGGTCCGTTTAGGCGAATTACTGGTAAACAGCGGTGTTCTCACGAATGAACAGCTGCAGCAGGCGTTGGACAATCCCGCCCGTCAGGGCAAGAAGTTGGGAGAATTCCTGGTAGATGAAGGCATCGTATCGGAGGATGACCTGGCGAGAGCACTGAGCAAACAGCTGGATCTGGATATGATCGATCTCCAGAGCGCCACTGTGGACAAGGAAGTGCTGAATCTGGTACCGGTCAACGTCCTGAAGAAGAACAAAGTCCTCCCCTTCGCCTACAAGGAGAATAACTTCAACGTTCTCATGGTCGCCATGGCGGATCCCCTGGATTACAACGCCATCGACGACATCAATATCATCACCAACTTCCAGGTGGAGCCCGTAGTAGCCACCACCCGCAGCATCATGCTGGCGATTGATAAATATTTCGGTCAGGAAGAAGTAACCGAGGCGCTGGCTGCCTACGCCAAAGAGAAAAAGCTGGATGTGGTGGAAGATATCGCCACGGAGGAGAACATCAACAGCTCCCCCATCGTAATGCTGGTCAAGGACATGATTGAAAAGGCCGTCCGTCAGCGTGCATCCGATATCCATATCGAACCTATGGAAAATATCATCCGTGTCCGTTACCGTATCGACGGTGCCCTCTATGAGAGAGCGAGATACGGTGTCAACGTACTGTCCGCCATCATCGCCCGTATCAAGATCATCGGCGGCATGGATATCTCCGAGAAGAGAAAACCCCAGGACGGACGTATCACCCAGATCGTAGACCGCGTGGAATACGATATCCGTGTATCCGTCCTGCCTACCGTATACGGGGAAAAAGTCGTAATGCGTCTTGCAGCGAAGAGTGCATTGAACCGCGACAAGAGCCAGTTAGGCTTCAAGCCCTACGAATTAAAACAGTTTGACTACATTCTGAAAAATCCTCACGGTATCATCCTGGTAACCGGACCTACCGGAAGTGGTAAGTCCACCACCCTGTATACCGCACTGAGCGAGCTGAACAAAGAAGACGTGAACATCATCACCGTCGAAGATCCTGTCGAGGCGAATATCGACGGTATCAACCAGGTACAGGTCAACACCAAGGCAGACTTAACCTTCGCGACGGCACTGCGTTCCATCCTGCGACAGGACCCGGATATCATCATGATCGGTGAGATCCGTGACCAGGAGACCGCCAGCATCGCCGTACAGGCATCCATCACCGGACACCTGGTCGTAAGTACCCTGCATACCAACTCCTCCGCCAGCACCATCACGCGACTGGAGGACATGGGTATCGAATCCTACCTGATCGCAGACTCTGTCATCGGCGTTATCGCACAGCGACTGGTCCGCAGACTCTGCCCCTTCTGTAAAAAGCCGAAGCAGGCCACCAAGGATGAAAAAGAATTCATGGGCTTGAAGGAAGAGGAAAATGTAACCATCTACGAACCCTGCGGCTGCAGCAAATGTGACAATACCGGATTTAAGGGCCGTATCGGTGTCTACGAGATCATGCAGATCACACCGAAGCTGAAGACGATCATCAGCAAGCGGGAAGGTGCCGATATATTAAAAGAAGAAGCATTAAAAGAAGGAATGCATACCCTGCGTATGAGTGCCACGGACTACGTACTGGACGGCACCACCTCCTTCTCCGAGATGGTAAAGGTATCATTTGACGTATAATTCTATAAAAACCGCAATATTTTATAGAAATTTCTCAAAATTTATAAAAATTTTTCAAAATCCTGGACCTTTTTAGGACCGGGGCCCGTCTTACATAGTTGGGGAGACAGTTAAAGATAGAGACGTAATTGGAGGGAAGGCACATGGCAACCTATGGTTACAAGGCCATCACAAAGGCTGGAAAAGAAGTAAAGGGAAGTTTGGAAGCGGATAACAAAGATCTGGCAATGGCAGAACTGAGAAGGCAGGAGCTGACCGTTATCGATCTGGGAGAACAGAGCTTCCTGACAAAAGACATCGACATCCAGATCGGCGGATGGCCCAAGGCCAGGGATCTAAGCGTCATGTGCCGCCAGTTCGTCAGCATGACCAAAGCGGGCGTCAGCATTCTCGAATCCCTGAAAATGCTCTGCGAACAGACAGAGAACAAGAGATTGCAGGATGCACTGAAGGAAGTCCGCATCAGCGTGGAAAAGGGTGAGACCCTGGCAGACTCCATGGCAGAGCACCCGAAGGTATTTCCGGCGATCATGGTGAACATGGTGGCTGCCGGTGAAGCATCAGGTAGTCTGGAAACGGCACTTGACCGAGTTGCAGTACAGTTGGAGAAAAACAGCAAGACCCAGGCAATGCTGAAAAAAGCAATGATTTATCCTGTGGTTGTATGCATAGTGGCTGTCATTGTTACTGTTGTAATGCTGGTAAAGGTAATCCCTTCTTATGAAGACATGTTTAAGGATTTAGGAACGGATTTGCCATGGATTACTAAATTTTATGTAAATATGAGCCATGGAATCAGAGCTTACTGGTTTATTATTATTCCTATAGTCGTAGCAATAGCAATCGGAATTAAATATTTTGCGGGAACGAATCCGGGAAAACATGTATTTGGAAAGATTACTTTGAAGCTACCGCTTTTCAAAAAGCTTACCGTGAAATCGGCAGCTGCTATGATGGCGAGAACTTTGAGTACACTGATTGGCGCGGGCGTACCGTTGATTGAGGCCGTAGATATTGTTTCTGGTGTCATGAGTAATATCTATTTTAAAGAAGCCTTGCAGGATGCAAGAGAAGAAATTACCATTGGTATGCCTTTATCCAGACCATTGCAGGAGAGTGGACTATTTCCGCCAATGGTATACCAGATGATCCGCATCGGGGAAGAAGCCGGTAGTACGGAAGAAATGTTGGACAAGATTGCAGACTACTATGATGAAGAAGTGGAAATGGAAATTCAGTCGCTGATGGCAGCACTGGAACCTATGATCATCATTGTACTGGCAATCGTAGTGGGTGGATTGATTGCAGCATGCATGGCGCCCATGGTATCCATGTATCAGGCTTTGGATACTCTCTAAAATTGGATTATCCGTCCTGTGTAGGGACAGGACGATAATTAATAAATGGGGCGGAAAACTTACTACCCTGAAATTAAAAAACACATAAAAAGGAGAATGTAATTATGAACAAGAAACAGAAGAACTTAACAAACAAAGGTTTCTCCCTGGTAGAGCTGATCATCGTTATTGCCATTATGGCAGTCCTGATTGGTGTTTTAGCACCTCAGTATATTGGATATGTTGAAAAGTCAAAACAATCCACTGATGTTCAGAATGCTCAGTCTTTAGCAACTGAAATTGGAGTTGCAATTGCTGATGTTGAAGCTGGAACCAAAACTGCAACTTATGTATCTGATGGAACTTATAATGAGGTTACAACTACATTGGTTAGTGCAGTACCTGCTGTTAAGAAAGTTAGTGGTGCAAAATTCTATTATTCAATTGATAGTAACAATATTGTACATATTGCCTATGGTACCGCTTCTGCCGCTGCTACTGCTGCTACGGATTTGTATCCTGAATTAGGTACAACAGCAAAAACCACATATGATAAAATTAAATAATTTTTGAAAGGCACCTGACATGCTCCCAACAATTCTTCTCTACATAGTGATTTTCCTTTATGGAATCGTGATCGGTAGCTTCCTCAATGTGTTGATCTACCGCATTCCGAAAAAAGAGAATATTGTAACGACCAGGTCTCACTGCATGAACTGCGGTTATCAGCTGCGGTGGTACGACCTCGTACCACTGTTCAGCTACCTGGCACTGGGAGGCAGATGTCGGAAATGCAAGGCACATATCTCCGCTCAGTACCCCATCATTGAGGCTCTGAACGGAGTGCTGTACCTGCTCGTATTCTGGAAATTTGGGATGAGCGTGGATTCCCTAGTCTACTGCTTGTTGTTTAGTGCACTTCTTGCTTTAAGTGTGATTGATTTCAGAACATATGAGATCCCTGTGGGATTTAACTTATTTATACTGGCACTGGGGCTGATCCATGGAGCTTTCCACTATACACGGTGGCTGGATTTCCTGATCGGCTTCCTGTGTGTCAGTGTATTTTTACTGATTCTGTATTACGCTACCGGTGGCAGAGCCATTGGCGGCGGTGATGTGAAGCTGATGGCGGTCTGTGGACTGCTGCTCGGCTGGAAATTGATTATTTTTGCATTTTTACTGGGATGTATCATTGGTTCCGTGATCCATCTGATCCGTATGAAAGTAAGCGGCGAAGGGCATGTCCTCGCCATGGGACCGTATCTCTCCGCAGGGGTGGCAGTCGCTGTCCTGTGGGGCAATGAATTCTTGCAGTGGTATCTGGCTCTGTATCATTAGAGACCGGGTACTTACATCTGATATGAGATTAGAAAGTTCTTGGGATACTTTTTCTGTCCCAAATACGATAAAGAACCGATAAGAGGAAGGGTAGAAGCATGGCAATGAACAATCGCGTATTGAGTATTGAGATCGGTAACTCCTTTACGAAGATCTGCGAGATCGACTATAAGGTGAAGAAACCGAAGGTCTACAAGGTATTGACTGTCGAGACCCCGGAAGGCGTCGTGGTGGACGGTATGCTGCAGCCGACGCAGGAGTATGCGGATCACCTGGTGAACGCACTGGGTACGAACGGTATCCGCACGAAGAGAGTGATCTTCACCATTTCTTCTACCAGAGTGGCGAGCCGTGAGGTACAGATCCCGAACGTGAAGGCGAACAAGATCGAGGCACTGGTGAAGACCAACGCGAACGATTATTTCCCCGTGGATCTGACCCAGTATGAGATCGGACATTATCTGGCAGGCGGACTGACCGAGGAAGGAAAGCTGCGTGTCATGGCACTGGCAGTACCCAAGGCGCTGTTAGACAGCTATTATCAGTTGGCGCAGATGTGCGGCTGGGAGGTTGAGTGCTTCGATTACAGCAGCAACAGCTTGTACCAGATCCTTCGTGACGAGAAGACCGAAACCGTTACCATGATGATCAAGATCGATGAGAACAGCACCATCGTGACCGTGCTTTCCGCCGGCAAGGTGCTGCTGCAGAGAACTGTGGCATACGGCGTGCAGGATGCCATCGAGACCATGATCGCATCCGGGGCCTATGCCGTGAGTGATCCCATGAGCGCGGTAGAGCGTTTCCAGAAGAAGACCTGCCTGAACAGAGTACTCCATCAGGGAGATAAGCTCTGGGAGGAAAATGCCGGACGCTGGGAAGACGAAGATGCCGGCAATGCGGAAGTCACAGCAGCAAGACAGAAGATCACCTCTTCTCTGGAGCCCCTGATCGTCGGCGTCAGCCGTGTCATTGATTTCTATGATTCCAGAAACAGTAATACACCTATTGAGAGAACTTACGTCACCGGCCTCGGCGGCAGCTTCAGCGGCATGAGCAAGCTGTTCACCAACTGCCTGGAGCGCAAGGTACATACCCTGTCCGATATGGATGACAAGATCGGTATGAGCAAGGCCATCCGTTCCACCAGACCCGCAGCTTATATTTCCTGCCTGGGCGCAGTACTTGCCCCCGTGGGACTGATCGATAAGAGCCAGCAGAAGGGCAAGGGCATGACCGTAGTCAGCGGCACGAACTACACCTTCGTCAGTGTGGCGGTCCTGGTACTGGGCGTGATCCTGTCCATCGCCATGGCGGTCACTTCCCTGACCAGATACTTCGGCACCGTGGCAGAAAATGTGGCTCTGCAGGCGAGAGTCGAGGAATTACAGCCCGCGCAGACGGTATATAATGAATACCTCTCAGCGGCAGCGCAGTATGATAAATACAAATATCTGTATGAGTATACCGAGAATCCCAATGAGAATCTTGTAGAGTTCATTAACGAACTGGAACAGATACTGCCCAGTAGCTTCTGGACCAACAGCTTCAGTTCGGATCTGGAAGGAATCAGTATGTCTGTAACTGTGGAAGGTAAGGCTGCAGCAGCAAGAACGATTCTGAATATCAGAAATATGAAGAGTATTCAGGATGTTCAGATTAGCAATATTACAGATACGCAGAATGAACTGGGAGAATCGGCGGTTACTTTCTCTATTACAGGTACTTATGCGGATATCCACGCAGATACCGAAGAGACCGAAAGCACCGGAGATACAACCGGTACCACAGCACAGTAGGAGGCGGATGAGAGATGAAAGTAAAAAAGAGTGAAATTCAGCTTTTGATTGCTGTAGTGGGAGTTCTTCTGGTCGTGGTGACTTATTTCCTTGTATATGCGAAATTTAATGAGTTGTCGGATTCTATGGAAAGTCAGAATATGTCATTAAGATCCCAGGTGTCTACACTGGAGGTATTGGATCAGCGTAAGGCAGATTATCTGGCTGCTACCGAGAAAATGAAGACATATATTACCGGATTCGAGAGCCGCTTCCCGGCAGATATTTTACCGGAAGACAGCATTATGATGGTGAAGAACATGGAGGATGCTACCAGAACCTATGTAGCAAACATCTCTTTCGGAACCATAGGAGAAGTGGCGTATGATGCACAGGCTTCCGCAGACAATTCTGCCCTGGCGGCTGCAACTGCGGATGCACCGGCGGATACCGCAGCAGCGGAAGCAGATGCCGCAGTGTCGGGCACAGATACGACCACGGTTACTACATCCCCTGTCTCAACAGAAGGAACTGCATATGGGGATACTCATATGTATGAGGTGCCTCTGGGCATCAGTATCGAATGTACCTATGATGATTTCAAGGGGCTGGTTCGATATATTTACAATCAGCAGGAGCGTCAGAGCATCCAGGGCGTGAACATCAGCTATAACGGTGATGACGGAAAATTGTCCGGCAATATGAACCTGAATACGTATTATCTGCTGGGCACGGATAAGGTATATGGGGAACCCTATATTCCCGATATGCCTATGGGTGTACAGACGATATTCGGAAACGTGAACTAATAGATTTGTTAATCGGGAGTTAGCGCAATGCAGAAGCATAGGAAGAAAAGACAACTGAATAATGAAGGCTTTTCCCTGGTAGAGCTTCTGATCGCCATTGTGATCCTCTCAATCATTGTAGTGCCCCTGCTGCACAGCTTTGTGACCTCTGCCAGAACGAACGCCAAGTCCCGTACCACGATGCATGCCACGGCGATCGCTGAGGACGTCATGGAAATGTTCGAGGCACATACGCTGGAGGAAATGTCCGATATTTACAAGAGTGCTTCACCTGCGGGATTTACCAATACCGCGGTAAAAGACGACACGACCGGCATCTGGACCTACACGATCCGGGATGATTCTACCACTTCCGGTACTTATGATATAGTGGTGAAGGTGGATCCCACAGCCTACAGTGCGGTGAACAGTGTGGCACGGGTAGATATCAGTAACCTGGCGGGTAATCTGAATGCTGTTTACAGCGAAGCGGTGGACGGCGCCATGGAAGCTTATTCTTATTTCGGTGGAGGACTCTATTCAGCAGATATCATGCAGCATACTACACGGAAGACCGAGATCAATATTGACAGCAGTAAGATCAACGTAACGCTGGCAACGGGAGCTACGGTGGAGACAGAAGTCTATCTTGTCACAGCTTCCACAACGTATCATTGTGATCCCACGATCCTTGCAACGGACAGATCTGCGGACTATCCGCAGACGGGAGCGGATTATGTGATTTTTTCCAATGAAGACAGTGTGCGCAGCCGTGCAGCACAGGTGAATGATGTCAGCGAGCTTGGAAATCAATTGGCGAATATCATTGTCTGTGTACAGCCTCGTGTGGAGAGCGCGCACTACGATGCCGGAAGACCTGCCATTATAGACCGGATAGTGTTCAACAATCCGGACAATGTGGAGACGAATCTGCTGGTAGTGGAGCAGACCGAGAGACAGGATAGAATAGATATGTTGAAGGATGTCTTCGCGACAGATTATGATACCATGCGCAGTAAGTATGGGATATCTCTGGAACTGCGGGAAGCATGGCCCGGCTGGATGCCCACCTCCGGCACGACACAGACGTCTGCGGGAACTCTTCGCACGAATCTGCTGGACGAGAGTGACGGACTTACGGCATATGTATTTGAGAATTCCAGCATGACCGGCGCGGGAGCCGGAACGGGACTTAATTATGAACTGGCGAAGAACATCATGTCAGTGACGAATCTGACACCGGCCAGGGCACAGGACCGTATTTACGACATGGAAGTGAAGGTCTATGCAGAGGATAAGATAGCAGACGGCAGCCCGATCATTACTATGACAGGAACGGTAACGGAATAACAGGAGAATCCGGAAGGAAGCGTAAGAACCATGAACATACGTGGCAGAGACTTCAAATTACATAAACAGACAGACGATAAGGGCTCGGCAATGGTCGTAGTGATCATAGCTATGGCCTTTATCGGCATTTTGGCCAGTGTTTTGATGTATATGTCCTTATTGAACTATCAGATGAAGGCAAATAACCTGCAGGCGAAGGACAACTTCTATTCGGCAGAGACAGTGCTGGATGAGATCCGTGTCCATATGGAAGAGCAGGTGTCCGCGTCCCTGGGAGATGCCTACACGCAGATTCTGGTGAACTATGATGACACTTCCGTATCCGAGAAGGAGAGTAAGCTCCGCTATGCGTTCTTAAGCAGTATGCAGAAGGCGTATCAGTGCAGTGATACCGCCAGCTTAAATTACTATGATCTGAAGAAACTGTTTGACAGTCTGTCACCGGAAGTGAAGGAAAATACAGTGTTGCAGACCGGTGACGGAGTCAATTCCTATACAATACGGATGGTGGACGGCGCCGAGCAGATGACGGGCACAAACGGCTCCGGAGATGCGGTGAGCGATCTGCCTAAGGGACAGCTTACCCTGTTCACGGACGGATTATCTTTTCAGAAATTAAAGGTGACTTATACCAATGATAATGGTTATGTCTCTGTGATCCAGACGGATATCCGTGTGAAAATGCCGGATATGAGCTTTGCACAGGCAGTAAGCCTGCCTCCACTGACCGGCATGTCACTGGTGGCACAGAAGAATATTCAGGTGGTAGCGGAGAGCGGCAAATTAAGCGACGCGAAGATCGCCGGAAGCTTCTATGCGGACAAGGTACTGGTGGGGAATGAGGATGATACAAACAGTGCAAATGTGACCCTGACCCTGGCAGAGCCGACAGGTAAGGAAAATGATGATAAGCGTATGGTAGCGGCTACAGAACTGTATCTGGGCAAGGGCGCGAAACTGGAATCCGACAGCTATGGAGAACTGTGGGCAGGCAAGATCACCATGCACGGAGCAGCGACATCTACCGGCAGCGCGAATATGAATTTCAAAGGAAATGATGTCTATGTAGCGGGAGATCTGCGCATAGACGGCGCAAATAATAATTTTACCGCAGGCAGTCTGGTGGATGAGAATTACTCTGGACAGTATATAGGCTTCGGCACCGGGGAGAACGGTGACAGCAGTGCCATCGTAGTCAACGGTACCGGAACGGATATTGATTTGAGCGGTCTGATCAATCTGACTCTGGCAGGTAATACCTATATTGCCACGAAAACTGCTAAGGATAATCTCACCGAGGCGGATGGGAATCTCAATGGCAGTGCCTCTGACCGCAAGGATATCCTGATGGGGCAGTCCATTGCAGTCAAAAGTGACCAGCTGGCATATCTGGTACCGGCAGATCTGGTAAAACAGCGTTCTAATCCCGTGACTAAGGAGCAGGCAGATACTATGGGGAATACGGCAGTTGATTTTAATGCTGCCAGCAGTATGCTGGGCGGTAACAGCCTTGCTTCCTATGGTATTACGAAGTTTATTACGAACGGTAGCAGCGACAGTCAGGGTGTACGTACTTTTTATAAGAGATTAAACAGCAAGATCACCATTGTGTATTATTACGTGTCCTTTGACAGCTCCACCCAGGCGGGGAGAGAAGCTGCCAACCGGTATTTTCAGGATTATTATAAGGTAAATAAGAGCACCATGGATGCCTATGCCAGCATCTACACCGATGGCATCAAGATCCGTAACCAGAGTGCCGGTGCCTATATCATGCACCTGGCAGGTAATGTGGTGATGGCCGACAAGGATCAGACCACAGGCAGTTACAGTAGCAACCTGCAGAATGCCACATTAGGCAGTGATCAGAGCAATATCGGCTACAAGCAGCAGCTGGCAGCGGATGATTCCAAATTCAAGGCGCTCTGCAAGAAGCTGATCGATGGCTATGAGCAGCTTACTCCTTCCGAAAAAGCGGATACTGCCAATGTATATAGCAATCTGGTAAATACGGACGCGATCACAAGCTTTACCGGTGTGGTCCGTGGCGCGGGACTGGTCGTTGATACAGAGAAGTATTTTGGAAGTAGTGCTTATCCGGATTGCAAGGCAGTCATCGTATATGGTGATTATACCTATCCAGAAGTGGGACATGCGGATTTCAAGAAGGGTATCATCATCGCGACGGGCGATGTGAAGATACAGGATGGTAAGGAATTTAACGGTGTGATCCTGGCAGGCGGCGATATCTTGTTAGGACAGAATGTGAAAGTGACACCGGACAAGGAAGCAGTGCTTCGTGCACTGACCTATTCTAAGGAGGTTACGGGCTCCGGCGGCGGTCAGAAGGAATATCATGTAGTAGATTTCCTGATCGGCGGCGAAGGTTACCTGCAGAATAACAATAAGACCTACCTGAACAGCGACAT
Organism: Simiaoa sp.; assembly: GCF_051972595.1. NCBI lineage: Bacteria > Bacillati > Bacillota > Clostridia > Lachnospirales > Lachnospiraceae > Simiaoa > Simiaoa sp. The sequence continues at coordinate 90,454 of NZ_JBOKRY010000009.1, forward strand.
TAATTTAGGAGACCTGATCGTATATGAGAACTGGCAGAAACAATAAAAACGGTGGATTCTCCCTGGTGGAGCTCATCATCGTCGTCGCCATCATGGCGATCGTGGTGGGAGTCATCGGATTGTCTGTGGGAACACTCACCGGAAGAAAAACTGCAAAATGTGCGGATGAGATCGTTTCGACCCTTGAGAGGGCGAGAGTGCTGACCCTGGGGAAAGAACAGAATCAGGTAGAGTTTGTGCTGCTGCAAAATAGCAGCACGGGCGAGTACCGGGCACAGATCTATCAGGGTGGAACCATCGTTTCGGATAGAATCGTTGGGAAGGAACCTATCACAATACAAGTATATTTTGATGATGATTCCACTCCCTACAATCTGTCACAATTAAAAGGTACATTACCTTATGCGTCCGCAACCGATGGACTGCATCTGGTGTTCAACAGAGCATCGGGAGCTTTTGAAGAGAAGACCTGCGCTGCTGCAGATGCGGTAAAGGACTATTGCAAGAAAATTGTGATCAGCAACGGAACAAGAACGATAACAATCACAACAGTCGGCAGAACCGGAAAAATCCTGAAGAAATAAGGAGGTTGACTATGCGTATCGGAAAAAAAGGATTCACTCTCGTAGAAGTGATAGTGTCTCTGGCAATCATGACCATTGTGGCAGGATCTGTGGGCGCCTTTATCGTCGCAGGCAACAATTCCTACCTGCGGGGGAATAAGGAGCTGACCCTGCAGGAAGAAGCACAGCTTGCAGCGAATCAGATGATCGACCTGATCATTGATGTGGAGAAGGATATTAATTTCACACCGGATCATACCGGCACAGCAGTGGATCTGGACGGCAGCACCGCCAAGGATGCAGCCGGCAATGAGATCACCACAGCCCATGTCAGCGAACTGCGCCTGGTCAATAATGAGAATACCTATATGATCCGCTGGCAGGGAAACGCGTCAGGGGACTATGCTACTGCAAACCAGGTATACCTCTATGAAGTGAAAAATACAACGGATGCGGACGGCAATCTCGTCGTAGGAGATCCTGCCACCGCAACCCCGGCACTTATGGCAGAGCATGTCACAAGCTTCAGCGTAGACTTAAGCCAGGTGAAGGACAAGCGGAAAGTTATCCTGAATATGACCTTTACTTATCAGGACAGAAGCTATGACATTGCAGAGACCATTAAGCTTAGAAATGATCTGGAGAAGACCGGAACCGCGTACGCATGGATCAGCGCTCTGACTATTGATCCTCCCAGTGCAACATTACCTCAGGGCAAGATACAGCAGTTTACCTATAATCTGAGCGGTGACGCAGAAGCAGTTGCCAAGGGCGTTACATGGAGCGTGTCCTATGCTTCCGGGGCTAATTGTAAGAGTACGATCAATCAGGATGGTATTTTAAAAGTAGATGATGAGGAAACTATCGGCACGAATGTGCTGGTGGTAAAATGTACTGCAAAAGCAGATACGAGTATGGTGGCATATGCATATGTGACAGTAGAAGAGAGATTGATAGACTCCATTTCCATAACTCCTAAAGATGTGGAGGTAGTCCGCGGCAAGTCACAGGCTTTTGAGTGTACTCTGACCGGTAAAGAATCTGCTGTGGCACAGGGGGTAAAATGGAAAGTGACTTATGCGGATGGCAGCACTACTACATTTTCTACCATGCCGAATGTTAGTGACCTGATTAATACGTTGAATATCAGTAAGTCGGAAAGCATTGGTGTAAAGGTATTGAAAGTTACCTGTATGGCAAATGCGGACACAACTAAGTCGGATTCTGCGTATGTTACAGTGACGGCGGTAGCAGGACAATTCCAGGCGGAACTGATCCGAAATGTAATGAAGCCTTATTCCTACACGGAGAACGGCATTAAAAAAATGGGATGGAGTGTAGATTTGGAGTGTCTGACTGCATGGGCGGATTATGATGTGTATCCTCAGATCGTGAACTGGGAAGTATTGGAGGATGGAGTCCCAAATCCGAAGGGCTATAGCTTTGAAGATACGACTCCTGCTTCCAGATATAAACAGCTGTTAAAGTGTAGCAACAATATTAATAAGACGATCACAGTACGTGCAACTGTAAAATTATCAGCTACCATTACAGTGCATCCTGAAGTAACAGTGGACATTCCAAATCTGCTGACCATTGACAGTTCAGACAAGCCATACATCGACGGTAATCAGTTTGTCCTGTCACGTAACAGTATGGTGACTTGTACGTTGAAAAATTATTCCGGAGATATGAGTAAAGTTACCTGGAAGATTACCAATGATATTGAGGAAGGTCTGGCACAGAGTAATCCTGTGAAGGATAATTTCGGTGGCGAAGTTGGACTGAGTAGGAGAGTAGGGTTTAGTAGAAACATTACAAGTGATGGACTGGGCGATTATGAAAGCAACTTAGTCATAGATAAAGCAGTGACCGGATTCGCAGATTCAGAAGTAGATTATGCAGCCACACGAAGCGTATTTCCCACGGCTAAAGGTGAAACAGTCGGAGTGTATGCAAAGTGGTATATTAACTGGAAAGAGGAACATGTTCTCACACTTGCAGCTTTTGACGACAACGATAATGAAATTGCATCCACATATCTGTTGATTCCCAGATGTACTTTTTATTTCTCGGAAGGTAATCGTTATTATAATCTGAATAAGAACGATTATAAGCACGATGGATGGCAGAATGGTGTATACGATAAGAAGGTGTATGTTGATCTATATGGATTTGAAACAGGTCAGGGAGCATTTAAGACTGGTGATAAAGGACTGAAGGTTATAGGCAGCCTTGTAGCTGGAGGAACGGAGACACTAAAATCCGGAACATATATTGATCCGAATATTCACTGCGATACCAGAGTAAATGATAAAAATGAAACGGTATTTACTTATATGATTCATCTCTATATTGATAGAGAGGAAAAGAATGATACTTTATTTGTGACCTTCAGCGATAGTCGTGTCAAGGGAGACAGCGGTGAGGAAGGTGGACATGTATCGTATCAGAAACCGGAAAGAGCATTAACAATCTTTTGGAGATAACATGAAGAAGAACTTGAAGCACAACACAAAAAAGTACATAGCAGGAATCCTCACCATAGCTTTGGCAGCCGGAGTCTGCCAGAGCTATGGCTCTATGGAAGTAAGTGCAAAGGAGATGACACTGCCCGGCATTGAGAAGCTGGTACAGGATACAGTAGCATCTTCGGACGGAACCTTCCACATTTTAGAGATCGTACCTTCTAAAAAGGACGCTTCCATTGGATACCTGATCGGTGGCGAGGAACCGGTATCTGAAGGACGTAAGCTTTCGGAGCTTCCGGCAGCATCAGAGAGAATATCCGCCATGGCTGCGATCAGCAGTAGCAGTCTAGGGGATCTCGAAGGAAGCGATGGTCCGGTAAGCTTTTCCACTTATAGAGAGGGAGGAAGCCGGACTGAGGAGATCCGTGGCTCTTTTGTGAAAAATACGGCGGACAACGGTCAGTACACCTATGTGCAGACGGATCCGGTGTATGAGCTATATACGGTGGGGGATACCAGGCCGCGTTTTGACAGATATGGTGCGATCGAAGCTTCCGGGACTTCTAATGAGAATAAAAAAAGCGTGTCCCCTGTATTTTCCAAAGTGTCCGGTATTAGCGGACAGAACCTGGAAATGACCATCGGTGATGCAGCGAATGCGCTGACAGCTCTTACGACTACGAGATATGCACTGACTCCGTACGATGAAAATTCTGATGGCCGTATGAGCACTATTAATAACATTGATTTTGAGGCACGTAAATATGTCAACCGGGAAGTGTATACCAGAACTGATGATGTATACACTTACTTTGGTAAGGTGGTATACGGCAGGGATCTGCCTGTGGGATATGCTATCCAGAGTACTGCCATAACCTCCGAAAATCCTTCCGAAGCGTCAGAGAATTTGGAAGAGGTGACGACTGCGGAGAGTTCGGGATTGGTAACAGCAGCATCTGCATCTGGGAATGACGCGGCAGCGGGATCCGGTAAGGAGATGCAGACCTTCAGCGTACAAAGCGCATCCGGAAATGATATTGAGACTTCCGAACAAAGGATAATGACAGTTTCTGATCCCTCATCCGAACAGTACAACAATCTCTATATTTTGAATATGGCCAACACCACACCTTATCTATGGGCAGCCTGGACTGCAAATCCGGATGGAACAGGAGGAAGTTATACACTGAATACTCCTGCGGATAGCTATTTTGTGCAGTTCAAGGAAAACACCTCCGCTGATTATTATGTGTCTAAAGTGTTATTATCCAGCGGTAATGGGGACTACAAACTGAGCGATTCTTATCAGAGAAATGATAACGGTAAATATGTGCTGGAAAGCAGTGGTACTATGCAGGTTTCTCTTCGAGGAGAACCAGGCTTCAACGCATCAAACAGCTATGACTTTATCGGTGATAATGCGAAAGATGCGTTGGATACTGTAGCATATGACGGTGGTTTCTACAATAAAGAATGGTTCAAGAAGCAGGTCCTGAATCTGTCCGGCACCAGCCGGTATGAGAGCGGCAGCCCTTCCGGCACTGGCGAAGAGATTGATCAACTGAAGATTGAAGTGACAACTTTGACAGTGGAGGAACTGGCGAAACTGGTGAATCCGGGGGAACAGGCTTATTATGGCGTAGATCTGGACAATGTGGATCTGATCTATCTCTCCGGCAGGGGAAGTTATGCAGCGGAATCTGTGAATATGACTTCTGCAGCAACCGCTCTGACGAAGATGATATTCGGCATTAAGGATACTACCGGTGAGCGGAATGATGCAGACAGAGTACCGGTGGTCATGGATTACGGATTTTACAGCCAAAATAAAACGCTGGCTGAGGAGCCGAATAATAATCAGAATAATAAGATACTGACACAGATGGCACTGACGATCTTAAAAGTTTCCGATGATAATATTGCCAAAGAAGTTGCTTCAAAGGGAGATGCTTATTGGAACGGTCAGACGGCAGCTTCGCTTAGTTTGGGCGATTCCGTGAAAGAGGCTTTATATGACAATGTTTATCTGAATGATGACAGTGCGACGCCATATGTTGCCTCTGACTTCCTGACTGACTGTAAAGGGACTGCGGCGAAAGTAGCAACCTTCGGAGCAGTATTAAAAGAGATTCAGTATGAGAATTTCCTGGCAAAGAAAAACAACAGCAATGCAGCTCAGATGGATGAAGAGATCAGTAAGGCATCTATTACCAGATACATTCTGAACTGGTATATGCACAGAGTCACGGTGAAATCCTCTATCCGTGTACTGGATCTGGAACCCTGCTATGATTTTAGCGATACGTTAAAAAGTAAGTTGCAGACTGATGTGGTCAATATGATGGGGATGAACGGAATTTATGATGCATCTGCGATCAATATTACACAAATGTCATCTGCGGAATTTATAGGTAAGATCGAGGACTTGAATGAAAAGTACGACATGATCTATCTCGGAGCCCGGGTCAGCAAGATGAACACAGAAAATGGTGTGACTGTGTATAATGATCCACAGATGAAAGGGTTGATTTATTCTCATGTAGGAGACTACTATGACTATGCCACCAAAACGAAAACGGATAATGTTACGCAGGCTAGGGAGACGTATAATGCAAGGCACAGACTGCAGGATTCTTCGCTGGATCACAGTAAGACTAACGATGATGATCCAACGAATAAGAGTGCAGATGTCTATCGTGGTCCCGGCAATGATATGAACTCTACCCGATATGAGGAATTCTGTCAGTTCATTAAGGCGGGATATCCGGTGGTCATTGCGGATGCGTTTATTAAAGTGGATAACAATAATATACCTGTGGCATCAACAGCAACGCTGGACAAAAATTCTTATTTTTATAAGCTGGTTGATTTTGCTCTGCAAAAAGATGCAAATGGTCAGTATTTATATTGGCAGAAAAATATTTTTACAGAGAGTCAGCTGAAAGATACTACAGCAGATACTAAATTAGGAACTACATTATCTGCACGTAGATCCGTATTTTGTAATTATCTGAATCTTTCAAAGCTTTCCGTCAACTGGATAACTACTTACGGAGCGGCATATCCGCAGGAGCTGAAATATAATTCTAATCAGAACGGTGCCAGCAACGGTGGCTCTCTGGAGAAGATAGACGGAAAATATCAGCTGCAATATATTTTTAATCTGCAGAATGATGCTGCAATATCACAGACAGGTACTACCTATGATTGTAAACTGTTCGTAGATAAAAATGCTGATGGTCGTTTCTCCGGCTCTGATTATGTAGAAGGTAAGACATATACGTCATCGGAAGAAGTCAGCGGTCTTACTGTGTATATAAGAAAGGGAGATGAGTGGAATAAGGTTGATCCGATTGCAACGGCAAACGGAAACAGATATGAATTGCGTACCGGGGAGACCTATCGTGTTATCCGGGCTCTGCCGGAGGAATATGTAGGGGTTATCCCATGGAAACTGGTATTTTATGATAATGCGGACAGACTGGTGAGAACTGCCAAGTCAGGCTATACCTCTGTGCCTCAGCAAAATGGTAAAAAGACAATCCGTGTATTGCAATTGTTGTCTGATGATAACCGTAATAACTGGAATCTTCATGATGAACAGAATAATAGTAATTCTACTTTTTCCAAGTGCATTAATGGATTAACTGACTGGAATGTAGTAGGATTGGATCAAGTCGGTGCAGATGGAAAGGTAACTCCGTCCAAAAGCATTGACAGTATGACTGTAACCTACCTTGTAAATGACAAGCTGAAAATTGGCGGGACTTCGGATACTGATATACAGAGGATATACCAGGAGTCCTACAATCTGTTCCAGCAATATGATATGTTGATACTAGGCTTCGGTGACGCCTACCGGTTTGGATATACCTATGGCGCAAGTGATATTTACTATAATAGGTTGGATAATGTTAAGAGGAATCTGGCTGTTGGCTGGGCTGTCAGAGACTACATAGAATCCGGCAAGAGTATTTTGTTTACCCATGATACTACTTCATATGTCAATAATATCCAAAGTGCGATTATGTGGAATGACGAAGGATATGCGGAAAAAAACAATACGAACTACTGGTATTGGGGATATGAATTTAATAAGACTATTCGTGCATCCGTAGGCCTGGATCGCTATGGAGCATTGAAAGAGTATTATCAGCAGAGAGCAGCAAGCACCACGGGAGAGGAGCAGAAGAGGGACCAGGAATATCTTAAAACATTAGAGTCCTATACATTTGACGAAATCAAGGAACCGAATTCGGATAATGAGCTCTGGCAAAAGGAAGGTGTGACTAAATATACGGTAGTTCGTTTCCTGAGAAGCTATTTGGAAGATCTGCGGATAAATGGCAGTTCGTCAGTAAAGTTCCCGGTTGAGAATTCATTGCTGAAAAAGGCTGGATATGACAATGGAAACGGTCCTGATTGGAACCACCCCAGTAATTTGCTGATGGGTGATTACGCAGGCAGTTCGCTGATCGCAACACAGGTCAATGAAGGGCAGATTACGCAGTATCCTTATCAGATATCTGCAAATGAACAGTTAGAGATCAGTAATACGCATTACCAGTGGTTACAGCCGAATATGGAGCTGGACCGTAACGGAGACGGTAAAAATGACATTGTGGTGTGGTACTGTATTTCCGGTGTGGCTGAAGGTAATTATCAAAAAACTAATATTTATAATATTACACCCAATGATGTGGTAAATAATTATTATATCTATACCATGGGAAATGTGACATATTCCGGAGCGGGACATTCCAAACCCAGCAAGGAATCGGAGATCAAACTGTTTGTTAATACGATGATTGCAGCGTATAATGCCGGTGTTACTGCACCTTCCGTAAGCTTTAAGGATAAAAGCGGCAGCAAGATCCAATCCGTGTATATGCTGTATGATCCGGTCAATCATATTGTATTGGATGATAAGAATAACGGAACCATCAGTGTCAACTTCCAGGCAGATGACTACAATATTCTGGCAGGTGGACAGCAGTTATGCGTTGAATTTTACAAATCCTGTGCAGATGATACGTCCGGAGCCATCAGTGTGGACGGAATTACAGGAAAGGTATTGCGGTTAAAGACGGATGGAGAGGATGGCCTCAAGATCACGGATAGCAATGGAAATGTAATTTCACCGATAGAACGCAATGGAGTTATGAATTGTTACCCGATTACAAACGGTGCGACCTATACCTTGAAATTTTCTTCGGATGAGATGGGACTGTTTCGTACCGACACTTCCGGGACGATTTTGAACGAAGGAGCGCAGGCATCTACTATCTACGCAAGAGTCTATACCGTGTATGATAGTGGATCAAAAGTAACTCCTTGCGGAATAGCTGAGTTATCCATCAGCGCCCAGGAGCTGTTCGAACTGGATTAACTTTTTCAAAAGTAATATTGCACAAAAAGCAGAGTTGTGAGAAATAGCCAATTTCCACAGCTCTGTTTTTGTGTAGTTTTTTCAGCACTTGTTTTGCCGGATTCCCTTGCAGAATGGATACCTCTGTGATATATTAAGTTCATCTATAGAAAGTCTGTATAGATAAGATTTCGAAGATACCATATATTAGGATAGCATCATATATGGGCATCATTTTATCGCACCCAGTGTGCAGTTCAAGGCATATCGCCGTGAAATTCACTTTTTACAATGTAAGAGGAATGAGCAGTAAAGGAGTATTTATTGGAACTGAACGATATTGTAACGAAGAATTTTGAAAGTTATGCGGATGTAGCGGCGGATATAGTGAATGCATTACTGCATGAGGGAGCCATGGTGGTGGCCAGCGAGGAGATGCTTACAGCTGCAACGGAGAGCCTATATGCAGACAGCGCGAATACATTGCACAATCAATTGGAAGATGTCGCAAAATACCATGTGACAGGCGGAATGCCAAGAGCCTTGTATCTGTTTGCTAATCAAATGAAAGTGGATAAAGGCATGATACTGCGCAAAGCGGGATACATTGGCGGAGAATACCGCAGGCAGTACGAAAAGCAGAATCACGGATTATATCCGGTTATCTCCCGAAGGAGATCCGCGAACGTTTTCATAGCGATATGCGTATTGTATTGGATTATCTTGCAGAAGGAAACGCATATCGTTCAGACCGAAAAGTAATTCATAAAGAAGCTACTATCAAAATGCTACGGGTATTGTCTGGGGATAAAAACGTGGATGATACCGAAGAAATATTAAAAGGATTAGATATTGCAGAGGAGGATGAGATCAGCATGTGTGAATTGTTTGACCAGTATACGAGACTGGGAATTTCGCAAGGAATTTCCAGGGGAATTATTATAATGTGTAAAGATTTTAATGCCACCTATGAATATACGCTGCAGAAATTAAAGAATAAACTCAATATTTCGGAAATGGAAGCAGAAGAACAGATGAAGCTTTATTGGTAAAAAGGTATTGAAAACTTCGTACCTATGTATAAAGAGGATAAGACGATGAAGAGTGTATATGAGAGTATCATAACTGGCTTAAATGAAGCTATAGAAGATGAGAAAACAGAAGATAAGAAATTAAGCAGGAGACAAGTGACAAGCATGTGCGAATTGTTTGACCAGTATACGATACGGGGAAGAGAAGAAGGAATGAGAGGGATAATTATAACATGTAAGGAATTTAATATAAATTATGATGATACTATGTTGAAACTTAGAAAAAATTTGAATATTACTGAGAGTGAAGCAATAGAAGGCATGAAAAAATTCTGGTGAATTGATAAATAGCAGAAAGGTGTACTGAATATGTGTGAATTGTTTGACCAATATTGGAGAAAAGGTTACATTCAAGGATATACCATTACAGGAAAATGTTATAATGTTGCATATGAAAATATTTTGCAGAATTTATGCAAGGAATTAAATATATCAAAGGAAGAAGCAGAAGAACAGATGAAGCTTTATTGGTAAAAAGATATTGACTTTTATTTCTTACTATGCTAAATATATACTATACCTACTGGAACAGTAGGAATATAAAATGTGGTATCAAAGCCGTGGGGCTTTTGCCACAGACATCATACATAGGCATAGGAGGAGAAAAAGATGGCATTTGCAGCAGAGACCATATGTGTCCAGGGAAGTAATGAGAGAAGGGATCCGTTTGGGGCCATCAGTATGCCGATTTATCAGAATGCGGCGTATGCGCATCCGGGATTGGGTAAGAGCACAGGATATGATTATTCCCGTTGCGGTAATCCTACCAGAGATGAAGTGCAGAAGACGGTTGCCCTGTTGGAACAGGGAACGGAGGCTTTGGCATTTTCTACCGGTATGGCAGCGATCACTACACTGATGGAGATTTTTTCTCCCGGGGATCATCTGATTGCTACGGATGATCTGTATGGCGGTACGTTGAGACTGTGGAATACGATCAGTCATAAGAACGGAATATCAGTAGATTGTGTGGATACTTCAAATGTGGAGACCGTGAAGGCGGCGATCCGTCCGGAGACGAGGGCGATTTATCTGGAGACTCCGTCCAACCCTATGATGAAGGTCGCAGATATTGGGGCAATCGCAGAGCTGGCACACGCGCATAGCTGTCTTCTGATCGTTGACAATACCTTTTTATCCCCGTATTTTCAGAAGCCGCTTACCTTAGGAGCGGATGTTGTAGTGCATAGCGGTACGAAATATCTGGAAGGACATAACGATACTTTATCCGGATTCCTGGTAGTAAAGGATGATGCCCTGTACCAGCAGCTGAACAATATTTATAAGACGACAGGTGCCTGTCTCTCCCCGTTTGACAGCTGGCTGTTACTCAGAGGTATCAAGACACTGGCAGTCCGTATGGAGCAGCATCAGAAAAATGCCCTTGCGATTGCACACTGGCTGGAACAGAGACCGGAAGTGGAGAAGGTATATTATATCGGTCTGGATTCGAGACCGGATAAGGCTCTGATCGACAGACAGTGCAGCGGATACGGCGGAATGATCTCATTCCGGTTGAATTCCCCGGAAAAAGCTGTTAAAATCTTGGAGAGCGTTAAGCTGATCCGTTTTGCGGAGAGTCTGGGAGGCGTGGAAAGTCTTCTGACCTATCCGATGAAGCAGACCCATGCAGATGTACCGGTTGAGGTACGGGAAGCTTTGGGAGTGGATGAGAAGCTTCTGAGAATGTCAGTAGGTATTGAAAATATTGATGATCTACTGGCAGATCTGGAACAGGCCTTTGTTTAGTGTGGGTGTAACCTGGTATACATAGTAGTTCAGCCAGCTACGCTGAAGATTTCCACAGAATGACGCATCGGAAAGGACGGAAGTGCCTGAATATTTGCAGATTTTGAGAAAGGTATGGTTAGCTGTATGACTACATACAATTTTGATAAGATTACGAACCGGAAGGGAACGAATTGTCTGAAATATGATTTTGCGGTGGAGAGAGGAAAGCCGGCGGATGTGCTGCCCCTGTGGGTGGCGGATATGGATTTCCCGGTATCCGAAGAGATCTCGAAAAGTCTTCATGCTGCGGTAGAACATGGAATCTACGGCTATACCCAGCCGAAGGATGCTTATTACAATGCTGTGATGAACTGGATGGAGAGGAAGCATAATTGGAAGACAAAGCGGGAATGGATCGTGAAGACTCCGGGGGTGGTATTTGCTCTGGGCGCAGCGGTGAAGGCATTTACTGATCCGGGAGATGCGATACTGATTCAGAATCCGGTGTATTATCCGTTTACTAATATTATCCGAGACAATAACCGAAAAGTAGTAGATAATACATTGGTATATCATCCGGTTACGGAGCGTACGGTAGTGCCAGTAACAACAGATGATGCTTCCGAACAGCAGATTAACAACGTTGGTACTGTCAGTCCGGCATATCAGATTGATTTCGAGGACTTTGAACGCAAGATAGAACAGGAACATGTAAAACTCTTCATTCTGTGCAATCCTCACAACCCGGTAGGCAGAGTGTGGACGGTAGAGGAACTGCAGAAGCTGGGAGAGATCTGCCTGCGCCATCATGTTATCGTGGTCAGTGATGAGATTCACAACGATTTTGTCTATCCCGGTTACGAGCATACGGTGTTCGCCAACGTAGATCCCCGTTTTGCGGAGTTTACCTTGACTTGTACGGCACCCAGCAAGACATTTAACCTGGCTGGCTTACAGATATCCAATATTTTTATCCCAAATGAAAATCTGCGTAAGGCATTCAAAACAGAAATTGACAGAACCGGCTATGATGAGCCCAATGCCTTAGGTGTGGTGGCATGTGAGGCAGCTTACCGTGCGGGAGAAGACTGGCTGGAGCAGTTAAGAGCTTATTTGCTTAAGAATCTGAATTTCTTACGGGATTTTTTGCAGGAGAAGATTCCACAGATTCATCTGGTGGAGCCGGAAGGCACTTATCTCGTATGGCTGGATTGCAGTGAACTGGGAATCACCGGTAAGGAGCTGGATCAGTTCATTGTGGACAAGGCAGGACTTTGGCTGGATGGAGGATCCATGTTCGGACCCAGCGGAGCCGCTTTTCAGCGCGTGAACATCGCCTGCCCCCAAGCTACGCTGGAACTTGCCTTGAATAAGTTAAAAGCAGCGGTGGATAATTTGAAATGAGGATTCGAGCGATTTCGCGAGACCGTTCCGGAGCATGATATCTGCTGACAGACTCGTAAGACCATTCCGAAGAATGATATATATTGACAGATGAATATTCTTGCGTCAAGAAACCGTGATTCCGTTGTGGAGGAAACCTGCATTCTGGACACGGAAACCACCTTTGCTTGATTATCTTTTACAAGAATAGCACCAGAGTCAAGTCCAGAACCGCTTTGCAGAGCGTTAACCGGATTACCTTGGTGAGATTTTTTGTATCCTATATACTTGCTAATCGGTTACTTGAGCACTAGACATCAGGAACATCCAAGCCGGAATATTCAGACAGATTTACAAGACTGTTCCGGAGAGTAAATATATTGACAGATTCGCGAGACCGTTCCGGAGCATGATATTTGCTGACAGATTCACGAGACCGTTCCGGAGAGTAAATATATTGATAGAGTCGCGAGAGCGTTCCGGAGAGTAAATATATTGATAGATTCGCGAGACTGTTCCGGAACAGGATAATATTGCCGGATATATGGTATATTTTTACATTCTTGTCCATATACTGTAACATATCAGGCCATTCATGATAGATTATGATAGTTCCTACGGAACCTGTGATCCCTGATGAATGGTCATGCTTTTTCGGATCACGCGGCAGGAATCTTGATCCGCAGATCCATAGGATTGCCATCAGGAAAGGAGCACACAGTATATGCCAAGAGGACAGAGAAAATCCCTGGAGGAAAAGATCCAGGCGAAGCAGGAGTTGATCAATGCGTTAAACATTCGCATAGAATCAGAACAGCGTGAGTTAGAGGAAATGTTTGAACAGAAGAGACGCAAGGAACTGGAAGCGGTGAGTGACATCATCGAAGATGCCGGTCTGGCACCGGAGGAAGTCACGGAAGTCTTACAACAGTATATTGAGAGCCGCAGAGCAAATGCATCATAATTGCTTATAGTGGTTTCATCAGAAGGACCGGACGAACCGGTCCTTTTTTCTGTATAGAAAATGTGTTCCCATACGTAAAAACGTCCCGTATGGACTACGTTGCGAGTGATCATGCTGCGAGTGATCATGCTGCGAGTGATCATGCTGCGAGTGAT